>DATKAG010000386.1:0-2267 GCA_035498355.1 Myxococcales bacterium
TCTTGATGTACCCCAGCCCCACGTCGTCCAGCGTCTTGAGGATGCGGATGATCTCCTTGTGCAGGGCGAAGTGCTCCATCGCTTCCCGCACGCTCATGTCCAGCACCTCGGCGACGTTCTTCCCCTTGAAGGCCACCCGCAGGGTGGCGTCGTTGAAGCGCTTGCCGTGGCAGACCTCGCAGGGCACGTAGACGTCGGCGAGGAAGTGCATCTCCACCACCTTCATCCCGTCGCCCTCGCAAGCCTCGCAGCGGCCGCCCTTGACGTTGAAGGAGAAGCGCCCCGGCTCGTAGCCGTAGGCGCGGGCTTCGGGGGTGCGGGCGAAGACGTCGCGGATGCAGTCGAACACCTTGGTGTAGGTGGCCGGGTTGCTCCGGGGCGTGCGCCCGATGGGCTTCTGGTCGATCTCGATCACCTTGTCCAGGTGCTCGATGCCGGAGAGCGCCTTGTACGCCCCGGGCGCCTCGCGCGAGCCGTAGAGGGCCCGGGCCAGGGCCGGGTAGAGGATGCGGTTCACCAGGGTGGACTTCCCCGCCCCGGAGACGCCGGTGATCGCCACCAGGCAGCCGAGGGGGAACTCCACGTCCAGGTCCTTGAGGTTGTTCTCCGCCGCCCCCATCAGCTTGATGCTCTTGCCGCTGCCCCGCCGGCGCTGCGCGGGGATGTCGATCCTCCGCCGCCCGGAGAGGTAGGCGCCGGTGAGCGAGCGCTCGGCCTTCATCACCTCGCGCGGGGGTCCGGAGGCGACGATCTCCCCGCCCAGCTCGCCCGCGCCCGGGCCGAAGTCGACGAGCCAGTCGGCCTCCTCCATGGTTTCCTCGTCGTGCTCCACCACGATCACCGAGTTGCCCAGGTCGCGCAGCCGCTTGAGGGTGGAGAGCAGCCGGGCATTGTCGCGCTGGTGCAGGCCGATGGAGGGCTCGTCGAGGATGTAGATCACCCCGGTCAGCTCGGAGCCCATCTGCGAGGCCAGGCGGATGCGCTGCGATTCGCCCCCGCTCAGGCTGGGGCCAGGCCGGTCGAGGGTGAGATAGCCGAGACCCACGTCGAGGAGGAAGCGGAGGCGGTTGCCGATCTCCTTGAGCAGCTCGGCGGCCACCACCTTGTCGTTGCCCTCCAGGGGCAGGCTGGCGATGAACTGCATGGCCTGCTCGATGGTCATGCGGGAGACCTGGACGATGCTCTTGCCCGCCGCCTCCCCCACGTCGCCCACCGTCACCGCCCGGCTCTCCGGCCGCAGGCGCTCCCCCTTGCAGGCGCTGCAGGGCTTGTCGCTGAAGTAGCGCAGGTAGTGCTTGCGCATGCTCTCGGAGATGGTCTCCTTGAAGCGGCGCATGAGCATGGGGATGATGCCCTCGAAGCTGGTGCGGTAGGTTCCCGTGCGCCCGCCCTCGCTCCAGCGGATGCTCATGGTCTGGTCGCCCGAGCCGTAGAGCAACAGGTCGCGGATCTGCTGGGGCAGGTCCTTCCAGGGCTTGTCCAGCGGCACCTTGAAGGAGCTGGAGAGCGACTCGATCATCCGGAAGGTCCAGCCGCCCTGCTTCTCCAGCGCGTGGGTCCAGGGCTCCACTGCTCCCCCGCGGATGCTGCGGGTGGGGTCGGGGACAATCAGGTCGGGGTCCATCTCCGGCCGGGTGCCCAGGCCGTTGCACTCGTGGCACATCCCCAGCGGGTTGTTGAAGGAGAAGCTGTGCGGGGCCAGCTCGGGGAAGCTGACGCCGTCCACCGGGCAGGAGAGGTGCTCGCTGTAGATGCTCTGCGTCTCCCCGCCCTTGGGGAGCTGGGTGACGGCGTGCAGGATGCCCTTGCCCTCCTTGAGCGCGGTCTCCACCGAGTCGATCAGCCGGCGGGAGGCCTCCTCCTTCTTCACCACCAGCCGGTCCACCACCACCGCCACGTCGTGCTTGCGCTTCTTGTCCAGCTCGATGTCCTCGTCCAGGTCGCGGATCACCCCGTCCACCCGGGCCCGGGCGAAGCCGCGCTTGCGCGCGTCGGAGAGCACCTCCTTGTGCTCGCCCTTGCGCTGCTCGATCAGCGGGGCCAGCAGGGTGAGGCGGGTGCCCTCCGGCAGCCGGGCCAGCTCGTCGGAGATCTGCTGGGCGCTCTGCTTGCCCACCCGGCGCCCGCAGACGGTGCAGTGCTGCTTGCCCACGGCGGCGAAGAGCACGCGCAGGTAGTCGTGGATCTCGGTGATGGTCCCCACGGTGGAGCGGGGGTTGTTGGAGGCCGCCTTCTGCTCGATGGAGATGGTGGGAGAGAGGCCGCGG
>DATKAG010000387.1:0-6538 GCA_035498355.1 Myxococcales bacterium
GAGGAGTGCTTCGCCACGTGCTCGAGGAATTCGGGCCGGGCCGTGAAGGCGCCCTTCAGCCCCCGCTCGCCGTCCTGCAGCGCACGCTCCAGCAGCACTTTCAGGTCCGCCTCCTCCAGCGGCCGCAGGGCGAACACCCGGCAGCGGGAGAGCAGGGCGGAGTTCACCTCGAAGCTGGGGTTCTCGGTGGTGGCGCCGATCAGGGTCACCGTCCCCCGCTCCACGTGAGGGAGGAGCGCGTCCTGCTGCGCCTTGTTGAAGCGGTGGATCTCGTCGATGAAGAGCAGCGTCCGCCGCCGCTGCTCGGCCAGCCTCTGCTCCGCCTGGGCCACCGCCTCGCGGATGTCCTTGATCCCGCTGTCCACCGCGGAGAGGGCCACCAGCTCGGAGCGGGTGGCCGCGGCGATCACCCGGGCCAGGGTGGTCTTCCCCGAGCCGGGCGGCCCCCAGAAGATCAGCGAGGGCACCTGGTCGGTCTCGATCGCCTCGCGCAAGAGCGTGTTGGGCCCGAGGATGTGCGGTTGGCCGACGATCTCGTCCACCGTCCGCGGGCGCATCCGCTCCGGCAGGGGGACCAGCGAGGGGTCCCTCGCCAGGGCGGCTCGGAACAGGTCCCCTGTCTGCCGGTGCGCGGCCATCGCGCCAGTCTAACGCCGCGATGCGGTAGAGTCGCGCGCCGTGGCCACCGTCGGGCTCATTCCGCGCCTCGCCAAGGAAGCCGCCGCCGAGCTTTCCCGGGAGATGGTGCGCTGGCTGGAGCGGCGCGGCCACACCGCCTGGGTCGAGGCGGAGGCCGGGGTCCAGGGAGCGCCCGCGGCGCCGGGGAAGGAGATGGCGGGGAAGGCGGATCTGCTGGTGGTGCTGGGCGGCGACGGGACGCTCATCCACGCCGCCGGCCTCTGCGACCGGCGCGAGGTGCCCATCCTGGGCGTCAACATGGGCACCCTGGGGTTCCTCACCGAGGTGCCGCACGAGCGGGCGCTGGCGCTGCTGGAAAAGGCGCTCAAGGGAGAGCTGCAGGTCTCGCGCCGGCTGATGCTGGACGTGGAGGTGCGCCACGGCGACCAGGTCCTGCTGGCCGGCACGGTGCTGAACGACGCGGTGGTCTCCAAGAACGCGCTCAGCCGGCTGGCCTCGCTGGAGGTGATGGTGGACGGGCGGCCCGCCACCACCTACGAGGCGGATGGGCTGATCGTCGCCACCCCCACCGGCTCGACGGCCTACTCCCTCTCCGCCGACGGCCCCATCGTCATCCCCACCCTCGACGCCGTCCTGCTCACGCCCATCTGCCCGCACGCGCTCACCCAGCGGCCGCTGGTGCTGCCCCCCTCGAGCGTGGTGAGCGTCAAGCTGGCCAGCCCCAGCGAGATGTTCGTCACCCTGGACGGCACCCGGGGCCGCCCGCTGGAGATCGGGCACGAGGTTCGCATCCAGCCGGCGAAGCACCGCACCTTGATCCTGCGCAACCCGGAGCTGGACCATTTCAGTATCCTGCGGGAGAAGCTCCGCTGGGGAACCCGTTAGAATCCCTCCAGCCCAAGGAGGAACCATGGCCGGTCCGGAGAAGACGCCCCTGAAGCAGGACGTGGAGAAGGCGATGGCGCAGCTGCGCACCATCCGCGACGAGATCCGCCTGCAGCTGCACCTGGCGGGCAAGGACGCGCAGGAGGCCTTCAAGAAGCTGGAGCCCAGCCTGGGGGAGCTGGAGGAGAAGATGGGCCAGGTTTCCGACGCCACCAAGGCCAAGGCGCAGGAGCTGCTCAAGCGGTTCGGCGAGATGCGCGACCGGATGAAGCAGCAGGCGAAGAAGTGACGGTCGAGGCGGCGATTCCACGCAGCCGCCCCTGACGACTACAGGGTCCGGATGCTGAGGCTTCCAGCCCCGGCGATCTGCACGGTGGCGCTGCTGGCCGCGTCGTGCGCGCATCGCCCGCCGCCGACGCTGCGCCGGACGCCCTTGTTCATGGTCGATCGGGAGGGCGCCTCGGTTGCGCTGGTCAAGGCCGCGCTGGCCGGACGGGAGACGTACCTGATCCTCGACACCGGCGCGGAGCAAAGCATCCTGCCCTACGGCTTCGTCACGGCGACGGGACTGCGTCCCAGGAAGTACGGCGACCTCTACATGGACGCCAACGGCTATCAGACGTTGCTGCAGGTCGTTCCGGACATCCCCATCCGATTCGAAGGAGAAGGCGACCCGGGGGCGATGGACTTCCTCTTCGGCGCCTCCCTCCCGGCCGGCGTGGGCATCTTCGCTCCGCAAGGCCTGATCGCGCCTGGCTTCGCCTTGACCATGGACTTCGTGAAGGAAGAGGTGCGTTACGACCCGGAGGAGGTCGCGCTGGCCCGCTTGCGCGAGGCCGGCGCGCCGGTCCAGGAGGTGGCCTTTCGCCGTTGCCGGAACGAGGGTCTGGCCGGCAACGCGCACCGGGTGGTCGAGATCACCGTCAACGGAGTTCCGACCTCGGCGCTGGTCGACACCGGCTCCGGCCGGACCTCGCTGCACAGCGACAACCCGGCGATCGATTCGCTGAAAGGCAGGAAGGGAGAGAAGCGGGAAATCTTCGGAGTCACCGCCGTCCCGGGTCAGAGCCTCGTGGTGGACGCCATCCCGGTGACGTTTGCGGGCACGACGCTGAGCTTGCGAACGGTCCTGCTCCCGTCGGCTTCGGGCGCCGCCTACACCAACGCCATCTCCTGTGGAAAAGGCATGCTGGGCATGGACTTCCTGCGCCACTGCCGGCTCGTCTGGGGATCCAGCTCGCTGTGGGCCTCCTGCCGCCCGGCCTGAAGTCAGCGCGCACCCGCCCGATCCGGCTCCGACGGAGGTCCGCTGCTCCGGCGGTCCGGCTTGATTCTGGAGATCGCCGTCCTGCAGGGCAGAATGGTCGCGTGCGCATCGGGTTCATCGAAGAGCAGGGTGTGCGGCTCCTGCTGCTCGATTTCTCCAGGATGACCGACAACGCCGCTACGCTGGCGTTGATCGAGGAGGCGAAGAGGTTCTTCCTCACGCAGCCGAAGCGGAAGGAGATCCTCACGTTGACCGACGTGACCAGGATGCGCTTCGACAACAGCGTGCTGAAGGCGTTCGAGACCCTCATCCGGCACGACGAGCCGTGGGAAAAAGCCGTCGCCGTCTGTGGGGTCGTGGGCATCGGCCTGGTCACGTTCCGCGCCCAGAACCTCATGACCGGCGGCCGCATGCAGGGTTTCGCCACGCGCGACGAGGCGGTGGCGTGGCTGGTGAAGCAGGCGAAATCCGCGAAATCCTGAGCCGCGCGCAACCCGCGCCGCGGTTCACTGCCGGGTGTAGGCGATCTCCAGCATCTTGAACTGCTTTCCCCCCGGCCCGGGGCCGTGCATCTCGAAGGTGAAGTGATCGTTGTCGGTCATCGTCATCACCTCGGTCACCGGCACGGTCTTTCCCGCCACCGCATCGGGCATCGTGCCCTTGTAGGTGCACTTCTTCGCCTCCGGGGCGCACTTGCCGTGCAGCACCATCTGGCCGGTGCCCATGTTGTCGACCCAGGTGGCGAAGCTCTCCTTGGTGACGTTGTCGTAGCCCTCGATTCCCCGGCCCTCGAAGCTCTGGTCGCCGGGCATCGTCCCCTTCACGTCCTGCTGGAGGAACCGGCCGCCCATGATGCTGGTGAACTCCGCGGTGGCCTCGCTCTTCATCGGCGGCGCGCCGGGCGCCATCCACGAGCTGACCTCCAGCTTCCACTTCCCGGCCATCTTGGCCAGCCTGGCGTGCTGGGGGCCGGGGGTGGCCGCCTTCATGTACTTCTCCATCATCGCCTTCTCCTTGGCGCTCATCGGCGGCGGGGCCTTGGCGTCGTCGGCGCGGAGGGAACGGATCGGTGCGGCGAGCAGCAGGGCCGCTACGGCGAGTGTCCAGGTCTTCATGGTGCCTCCCGGGGTCAGGGGGGCGGCAACATAGCCAAGACCGCATCGGCCCGCTACTGGGCGATGCTCGCCACCTGCCCCTCGAGGAGGGCCTTGACCGCCACCCCTTCGAGCAGCTCGCGGTCGTTCTCCGGCAGGCCCACGAATGCGGCGCCCAGCTCTCCCGGCCGGCTCCACACCACCTGGGCGGTGACCAGGAGCGGCACCCGGCGCTGGGGCACCTTGATGGAGAGGTCGATGGGGGTCCCGATGGGGATCACCTCGGCGATGCGCATGGAGATGCCCCCGCCGCTCACCGTGCTGGTGGCCAGCGAAGCCATCTCGTCGGGGGCGAGGATGTCCACCTCCAGCTCGGCCGGGCCGCGCAGGTCCTGCCGCCGCCTTCCTCCGGCCGCCTCGATGCTGCCCAGAAGCTGGGTGACCAGCTCGCGCCAGCGGGGCCGCTGGCCGTCCACCAGCCGGTCGCTGGTGGCCAGGTCGGCGAGGCGGAGGATCTCGTCGCAGCGGGGATCGCCGGGGCCAAACATCCGGGCAAGCGTAGCACCGCTGTCGGACCCGTCTGCTATTTTGCCGCGCATGCTGGAGCTGCTGCGCGTGCGGGCGTTTGCCATCATCGAGGAGCTGGAGGTGCACTTCGCCCCCGGCTTCAACGTGCTCACGGGTGAGACGGGGGCGGGCAAGAGCATCCTGGTGGAGGCGCTGCACCTCGTCCTGGGCGGGCGGGCCCAGGCCGAATCCGTCCGCACCGGCGCGGAGGAGGCCGAGGTGCAGGCCCTCTTCCGCCCCCGCCATCCCGCCGAGTGCGACGCCCGCCTTTCGGGGCTGGGGCTGCCGGCGGCGGGCGGGGAGCTGGTGGTGCGCCGCACCGTCCAGCGCGAGGGCCGCAGCCGCGCCTGGGTGAACGGCGCCCTGGCCACCGCCGCGCAGCTCCAGGCGGCCACCCGTGGCCTTCTGGACATCTCCGGGCAGCACGAGCACGTGGGGCTGCTCGACTCCGGGCTGCACCTCGACCTGCTCGACGCGCATGCCCAGCTGGGCGAGCGGCGGGGCCGGTTCGCCGAGGCCTTCGCCGCCCTGGCCGGGGCGGAGAAGGCGCGGGCGCAGCTCGACTCCGACGAGTCGCAGCGCGCCCAGCGGGCCGACTGGCTCCGCTTCCAGCTCGACGAGCTGGAGAAGGCGCGGCCCGAGCCGGGCGAGGACGAGCGGCTGGCCCAGGAGCGGAGGGTGCTGGCGGCGGCCGAGAAGCTGCGGGCCGGCGCCGAGGAGGCGGAGGCGGTGCTCGCCGAAGCCCGGCCGTCGCGGGCGGCGAAGAAGCTGGAGGAGATGGCGGCCATCGACCCGGCGCTCACCGCCCTTGCCCAGGCGGTGCGGGGGGCGGCGGCCGAGCTGGACGAGGCCGAGCGCGAGCTCTCGCGCTACGCCGCCCGGGCCGGGGGAGATCCACAGCGGCTGGAACGGATCGACGAGCGCCTCGAGGCGCTCCGCCGCATCGCCCGCAAGCACGGCGGCACCCTCGCCAGCGCCCTGCAGCAGAAGGGGCAGATGACGGCCGAGCTGGCCGCGCTGGAGAACCACGACGAGGAGCTGGCGCGGCGAGGGGCCGAGGTGGAGAAGCTGGCCCGGGCCGCCCGCTCGCTGGCGGAAGATCTCTCCCGCGAGCGGCGCGCCGCCGCGGGCGCCTTCTCCAAGGCGGTGGCGCAGGAGCTGTCGGCCCTGGGCATGGCGCGCAGCGAGCTGTCGGTGCGCTTCAACCCGGCCGGGGAAGGGGCCATCCAGGGCATCGGGCCCACCGGCCTGGAGACGGCGGAGCTGCTCCTCAGCCCCAATCCCGGCGAGCAGTTGCGCCCGCTCTCCCGCATCGCCTCCGGGGGCGAGCTCTCCCGCGTCCTCTTGGCGGTGAAGCGCGTGCTGGCCGGCTCCGACCCGGTGGACGCCTACCTCTTCGACGAGGTGGACGCCGGCATCGGCGGCGCCACCGCCGACGCGGTGGGGCGGGCGCTCTCCGCGGTGGCCCGCAGGCGGCAGGTCATCTGCATCA
The DNA here is from genome assembly GCA_035498355.1 of Myxococcales bacterium. Lineage (GTDB taxonomy): Bacteria > Myxococcota > Myxococcia > Myxococcales > 40CM-4-68-19 > 40CM-4-68-19. Next base: position 5,945 of record DATKAG010000387.1, read on the forward strand.
CCCACCTCCCGCAGATCGCCGCCTTCGCCGGCAAGCACCTGGCGGCGGAGAAGGAGGTGGTCCAGGGGCGCACCCACAGCCGCGTCCTGCCGGTGGAGGGCGAGGAGCGGGTGCGCGAGCTGGCCCGCCTGCTCTCCGGCAAGGCCACCGACGTGGCCCTCTCCCATGCCCGCGAGCTGCTCGCGGCCGCCCAGGCCGGCGATTCGCGGAAGCGGAAGGCGGTGTAAGGTTGACCGGCATGGCCAGGTACCGCAGCGCCGCCCGCACCGACGTGGGGATGAAGCGCGAGCACAACGAGGACAGCTTCCTCGTCAACGAGGACCTGGGCCTCTTCGTGGTCTGCGACGGCATGGGCGGCCACGCCGGGGGCGAGACGGCCAGCCGGCTGGCGGTGCAAACCATCGAGAAGGAGCTGATCTCCGCCCGCCTGCGCATCGACGATCCCTTCTCCGCCCAGGTGCCGCTGGCGGAATCGCCCCTCGCCGCCGCCCTGCGCGAGGCGGTGGAGGGCGCCTGCGCGGCCGTCTTCCGCAGCAGCCGCGCCAACCCCGAGCTGGCGGGGATGGGCACCACCTGCATCACCCTTCTGGTGCA
>DATKAG010000388.1:0-7105 GCA_035498355.1 Myxococcales bacterium
GGAGCATGGCGGAGAAGGCCAGGGGGTCGTGCGCGTCCGCCTGGTGCAGCTTTCCCGCCGCCTCGCGGAGGAGCGCGGCGGTCTCCTCGTCGGCCTCGGGAGCGGCGCTCAGCTTCTCCAGGAGGAGCACGGCGCGGCGCAGCAGCCGGGCCCGGTGCACCGGGTCCACCGTCGCGTCCGCGGAGCGCAGCAGGAGCCGGGCGGTGAGGCCCTGCTCGCCGGCCCGCTCCGCCGCCTCCACCCTCCACTGGAGCAGCGCCGGATGGTCGGGGGCGAGCCGGAGCGCGTCCTCCACCAGCTCGTCGGCCTCGCCGGCCCGCCCCAGCCGCCGCAGCAGCACGGCCTGGGCGCGCAGCGACTCCGCGCGCTCGGCCGGATCGCGCAGCAGCTCCTCCTCGCGCTGGTGGAGGGCGAGGGCCTTCTCCTCCATCCCGCTGCCGGCGAAGAGCCGCCGGGCCGCTTCCAGGTTGGGGCGGTACTGGGGATTGAGGCGGAAGGCGTTCTGGTAGCAGACGGCGGCGCTCTTCCGGTCGCCCAGGCGCTCGATGAAGATGCGGCCCATCGCGTGGTGCACCTGGGCGGCGGCGACGGTGTTGCCGAGGGAGCGGGCTTGCTCCTGGAGCTGGGCAATCCATTCGCTGGCGGACTGGAGGTCGGGGCTGGATGGGGAGTCCATTCGCGCAGGAGGCTATCACTGCAAAGGGAGTGAAGTCGTGATTGCGACTCCGGGATTCTGGGAGAGGGTCGGTCCGGGCTGGCACCATGTAGGCGCCTGCCGCACTCGCCTCAGGGGGCGAGGCCCGCCGCAGAACGGGCGGCGGCTTCGATCTCCCCCATCATCTCGCGCACCGCCGCGATATCCCTGTGCAGCTCCCGGTCCTCGTCCATGTGCGGAACCTTCGCGCGAACGACCCTGTGCGCGGCGGCTGCCCCTTTCCCCGCCTCCAGCGGCGCCCTCAGGTCCAGCGCTTGCGCGGCCACCAGCAGCTCTATCGCTATCCCGCTGCGCGCGTTCTCCACCGCGGTCCGCGCCTTGAGCGCCGCCGTCATCCCCATGCTCACGTGGTCTTCCCGCCCCGCCGACGAGGGAATGCTGTCCACGCAAGCCGGGTGCGCCAGCAGCTTGCTCTCCGCCGCCAACGCCGCCGCCGTCACCTGGGCGATCATGAATCCCGAGTTGAGCCCGCTGTTGCGCGCCAGGAAGGGCGGCAGGCCGGAGAGGGACGGGTTGACGAGCTGCTCCACACGCCGCTCGGAGATGACCTGGAGCTGCGCGCAGGCGATGGCCATCAAGTCCAGCGCCTGGGAGACCGGCTGCCCGTGGAAGTTCCCGCCGCTGACGATGGTCCCCTCGGGGACGTCGTCCAGCGCCTCGGCGAACACCAGGGGATTGTCGGTGGCCGCGTTCGCCTCGATGGCGAGGGTCCGGCGCACGAACGCCAGCGCGTCCCGGGCCGCCCCGTGCACCTGGGGCGCGCAGCGGAGCGAGTAGGGGTCCTGCACCTTCCCGCAGCTCTCGTCCTGGTGGCTGGCGTTGATCCGGCTGCCCGCGAGCAGGGCGCGCAGGTCGGCCGCCACCTCCGCCTGCCCGGGGTGCCCGCGGACCCGGTGGATGGCGGCGAGGAACGGCCTGTGCGACCCCAGGAGCCCCTCCACGGTCATCGCCAGGGCGATGTCCGCCACCCGCGCGCACCGCTCGGCCTCCAGCAGGGCCAGCGCCCCCACGGCTTGCATCGCCTGGGTGCCGTTCACCAGCGCCAGGCCCTCCTTGGCCTCCAGCACCACCGGCGCAAGGCCAGCGCGGGCGAGCGCCTCCCGGCCCGCCATCCTCTCCCCGCCGGCGAATGCCTCCCCTTCGCCGATCAACACCAGCGCGAGGTGGGCCAAGGGAGCGAGATCGCCGCTGGCCCCCACCGAGCCCTTCTCCGGCACCACCGGGATCAGGTCGCGCTCCAGCATCTTCAACAAGAGGTCGAGCGTGCCTTCGCGTATCCCCGAGTACCCGCCCGCCAGCACGTTGGCGCGCAGGAGCATCAAGGCCCGCACCTCGGGCAGGGGCAAGGGAGCGCCGGTTCCCGCGGCGTGGGAGAGGATCAGGTTGCGCTGCAGCTTGCGCAGGTCGGCCTTGGGGATGGAGACCTCGGCCAGGGTCCCGAAACCGGTGTTGATCCCGTAGGTGGGCGTCTCGCTTTCGGCGATGCGGTCCACCAGGCGCCGGGCCGCCCGCACCCGCTCGCGCGCCTCGGGAGCGAGTTCGACCCGCGCTCCCCCGCGCGCGGCCTCCCCCACCTCCTCCAGCGTCAGCCGGTCCCCGGAAAGCACGATGCGCATGGCGGGCTTCTACACCATTTGCCCACGGCCGCCCCGGTCCACGGTATGTTCCGCGCGATGCTCCTCGTGCAGAAGTACGGCGGCACCTCGGTGGCGGACGCGGAGCGCATCCGCAACGTCGCCCGGCGGGCGTGCGCCGCGCGCAAGGCGGGACACGACGTGGTGGTGGTGGTCTCGGCCATGGCCGGGGAGACCAACCGCCTGCTCAAGCTCACCACCGGGATCTCCAAGAGGCCCAGCGAGCGGGAGCAGGACGTGGTGGTCTCCACCGGCGAGCAGGTGACGGTGGGGCTTCTGGCCCTGGCCATCCAGGAGCTGAAAGGCAAGGCGCGCAGCTTCCTCGGTCATCAAGTGCGCATCCTCACCGACTCGGCCTTCGCCAACGCCCGCATCCGCAGCATCGACGACGCCAAGCTGCGGGAGAGCCTGAAGCAGAAGGAGATCGCGGTGGTGGCCGGGTTCCAGGGGATCGACGAGCACGGCAACATCACCACCCTGGGCCGGGGCGGCTCCGACACCACCGCCGTGGCCCTGGCGGCCGCCCTCAAGGCGGACGCCTGCGAGATCTACACCGACGTGGACGGGGTCTACACCACCGACCCGCGAATCTGCGACCGGGCCCGCAAGCTGGACCGGATCTCCTACGAGGAGATGCTGGAGCTGGCCTCGCTGGGGTCCAAGGTGCTGCAGATCCGCAGCGTGGAATTCGCCATGAAGTACAAGGTGCCCCTCTGGGTGAAGTCGTCCTTCACCGACGATCCCGGCACCCTGGTCTGCGAGGAGGACAAGGCGATGGAGAACGTGCTGGTCAGCGGCATCGCGCTCACCCGTGACGAGTCGCGCTTCGTGGTCCGGGGCGTTCCCGACAAGCCGGGCATCGCCGCCAAGGTGTTCGGCGGCCTGGCCGAGCAGGGGGTGGTGGTGGACGTGATCGTCCAGACCCCGGCCAAGGAGGACGGCCGCACCGACATGGCCTTCACCGTCGGCCGCCTGGACGCGGAGAAGACGCAGGAGCTGGTGCGGAAGATCGGCAAGCAGATCGGCGCCGGCAAGGTGGAGCACGAGGAGGGCATCGCCAAGGTGAGCATCGTCGGGGTGGGCATGCGCAACCACGCGGGCGTGGCGGCGAAGATGTTCCAGGTGCTGGCCGACGAGGGGGTCAACATCCGGGTGATCAGCACCTCGGAGATCAAGATCTCCTGCCTGATCGACGAGAAATATGCGGAGCTGGCGGTCCGCGCCCTGCACACCGCCTTCGGCCTGGACAAGACGGACACCGCCAAGAGCTGAGCGTGCTGATCGAGTGCAGCCGCTGCCGCGCCGTCTTCTCCCTGCAGGACGGGGTGGCTCCCAAGGGCTCGCGGTTCCAGGTGCAGTGCGGGCGCTGCGGCGCGGTGTTCGAGACCACCGCCGCGCCCAAGGCGCAGCCCGCGCAGGAGCCGGCCCCGGCCGAGCCCTCGCCCGCGGAGGCCGACGCCCCCGTGGAGGAGGAGTGGTCGCCGGAGCCGGCGGAGGCGGTGGTGGAAGCCGACGAGCCGCGGGATGCGCCGCTCCCCGCTCCTCCCGATTTCGTTCCCGCTTCCCTTCCCGTTCCCGCTCAGGCGCCGCGGGGCGGCTCCCGCCGGCTCTGGGTGGCGGGCGCGGTGGCGCTGGCCGTGGCGGTGGCGGCGGCGATCGTGCTCTACCAGCGCGGCCTGGGCTCCAGCGCGGAAGAGAGGATGCGCAAGGGCCACGAGATCCTCTTGCGCGACGACACGCGCAGCCTGCAGGAGGCGACCAAGCTCTTCACCGAGGCGGCGCGCGCCTCCCCCGGCCAGGCGGTGCCGGAGGCGGAGCGGGCCTTCGCGCTCCTCTTGCAGGCCAAGGCGCACAAGGATCTTTCCTTGCGCGTGCTGGCGGCGCAGCGCGAGGAGCAGGAGAAGACGGCGGCCAAGCTCCTGCAGCAGGGGGCGGCGGCGGCGCGCGAGGCGCTGGGGGAGGATCAGGAAGCGCCCGCGGCCTTGCGCGCGGCCGCGCTGGCGGAGGCGATCAGCGGCAAGCCGGACCAGGCCGAGGCGCACGCGGAGCAGGCCGACCGGGCCGCGCCGGGCGATCCCTGGACGCTGTACGTGAAGGCAGCCGCCGCGGCGGCGGGGCAGAAGCGCGACCGGGCGGTGCAGGCGCTGTCGGCGGCGCGGCAGCTGGAGCCCCGGCTCTTGCGGGTGGACGTGGACCTGGCGGCGATCTCCCTCGACTCCGGCGACCCGGCGGGCGCCAAGGCGCTCCTGGAGAAGGTCCTGCGGGAGAATCCCCGGCACGATCGCGCGAAGCTGATGCTGGCGGCCATCTCGCCCTGAGGGAAGTCCGTTGCCCCGGTTGGGAACTCCGGTTCCCAAGGGGCGGAGCGCCCGCCCGGGAGGGGCGGGTACGTCCGACTGCGGATGAAGGCATGGCGCTTGCTCCCGGGAGGGCCATGCTCGCCGTCCTCTTCTGGATCGCCGCAGCCTGCATCCTGCACACCTACCTCCTCTACCCGCTCCTGCTGGTGGCGCTGGACGCCATCGGCCAGGCGCGGGGCGCCTGGGGATACCTGGGCGGCAACGAGCGCCGGCGACCGCCGGCCCAGCTTGGCCTGCCCACCGTCTCCGTGCTGGTGGCCGCCTACAACGAGCAGGATTGCATCGAGCAGCGCCTGGAGAACCTCCTCGCCCAGGACTACCCGGCGGACAAGCTGGAGATCCTGGTGGGCTCCGACGCCTCGACCGACGAAACCGACGCCATCGTCCAGCGCTATGCGGCCCGCGGGGTGAAGCTCTCCCGCGCCGAGCGCAGCGGCAAGGCGGGGGTGCTCAGCCGCCTGGTGGCGCTGGCCAAGGGCGAGGTGCTGGTGATGACCGACGCCAACACGCACTTCGAGCGCGACGCCGTCCGTCGCCTGGTCCAGCCGCTGCGCGACGAGGAAGTGGGCCTTTCCTGCGGCCGCCTGCGCCTGCACTCGCCGGCCGGGGCGCCGGTGGCGGAAGGCGCCTACTGGAAGCTGGAGAGCCTGCTCAAGCTCTACGAGTCGAGGCGCGGCTGCGTGATGGGCGCCAACGGCGGGATCTACGCCGTGCGCAAGCACCTCTTTCCCCCGCTGCCCGCCGGCACGGTGGTGGACGACTTCGTGGCCGCCCTGCGCGTGCTGGAGGCCGGGTTCAAGGTGGCGTACGAGCCGGAAGCGGTGGGGCACGAGGAAGCAGCGCCGGATCACGCGGGCGAATACCGCCGCCGGGTGCGCATCGCCGCGGGCTGCTTCCGCGCCCTCTCGCAGCACCGCGACCTGCTCTCCCCGCGGCACGGCTTCACCGCCTTCGCCCTCTGGTCGCACAAGGTCCTGCGCTGGTTCGTGCCCCACGCGCTGGTCGTCGCGCTGGTGGCCAACCTCTTCCTCGCCGGCAGCGGCACCTTCTACGCGGGGGCGCTGCTCGTGCAGTGCGCCGCCTACGCCCTGGCCGGCTTGAGCCTTCTGGGGATGACCCCGCGCCACGTGCGCGCGCTGGCCGACCCGGCCGCGCACTTCGTGGAGATGAATGCCGCCTTGCTGGTGGGATTCGTCAAGTACAGCCAGGGCTCGCAGGGGCAGACGTGGGCGCGGACGGATCGGCCTGCGCGCGCCGCCTGAAAAAATGCCCGCCAGTCCCACTCTGGCGGGCGATTGGTGACCCCAACGGGATTCGAACCCATGTTTGAGGCGTGAGAGGCCTCCGTCCTAGGCCGCTAGACGATGGGGCCGCGCCGCAAAGGCGCACCTTGTAACGAAGGGGGCAGGGGGTGTCAATGGATCGCCCCGTCGTGCAGGCTACCGAAGCGTGATGCTCAGGTCGTACGCCTTGGCCTGGAGCCTGTTCGTGTAATGGATGACGTACCGCCCGGCCGCCCAGGCGGTGTTCAGCGGGTCGGCGGACGCCCTGTGTCCCATGCACACGCTGTAGACGCAGCCGACGCGGTAGGGTTCCCCTGGCTGCAGCTTGCGCTCCTCGAGAACGATGGCTCCGTCATCCTGCCGGGTGACCACGACGCTCCACGTCGTGGGATCGAAACGCGGATCTTCCGTCCGGCAGAGGATCTCGGTGAAGAGGACCGCACGGTCCCCGGCTGGGTCGTTACGGGCGCAAGCCATGATCTGGTCGTTCCCGTTGGCGCTCGCCGATGCGTCGACGTACGCGCAGACGCCGTCGGCTTTCTCGCGGATTTCCGTGAGCGGCGCGGTCTCGTCCTGGCGCTGGCCCATCATGCCCCGGATCGTGGTGGCGCATCCCACTTGCAGAATCAGCATCGCAGCCAGCGCGAGCCGTTTCATGGGCAGAGCGTCGCACGAGCGCGCCCGCCATGACAACCGCAGAGGCGCGACGCGGTTGGAGTTGGGGGACTAGGGAATTTCCTAACCCCGGAGTCGGAAGTGGTGGCGACCGCGACAATCTTGCGCTTCTCGCGCGGACGCGCCCAGTGCGCACGGGCTGGGGAACTGAGCGTTCGAGCAGCCTAGAAGTAGCCCACGGTGATCGTTCGTCAACCTCCGCCGTTCTGGGCGCTACGCCGCGCGCTTCCAAGGCCCCTCTTGCTTCCGGGGAAGCGAGGCTGGGGCGACCCTACCGCCCCGACCCGCACCGTGTTGACCGACCCTCGCCCCGCCGCTACACAGGCCTATGGTGCTTGGAATATGACTCGCAAACCTCCACCACCGCCGGACCCGCCGCGCAGGGGATACCGGCCACCCGCGACCCGGATGTGACCCGGCAGGCGCGGAAACCAAACG
>DATKAG010000389.1:0-5621 GCA_035498355.1 Myxococcales bacterium
ACCGCGTCGTGCCCCTGGGCGGGCTCCTCTCCGCCTCGCTCGCCGCCCGCCGCTTCCCCCTCCAGCTTCTCGCGGTCTTCGCCGCCCTCGCCCTGGTCCTCTCGGCAGTGGGGATCTACGGAGTGACCGCGTACTCGGTGGTGCAGAGGACGCGGGAGATCGGCGTGCGCATGGCCGTGGGGGCCTCCGCGGGAAGCGTGCTGCGGATGGTGCTCGCCGGGGCCCTGCGCAACGTCGGCCTGGGGCTGTGCATCGGCACCGCGGGGGCGCTGGCCGGGGCCCGCCTGATCGCCTCGCAGCTCTACGGGGTGAGCGCGCGCGACCCGCTCACCTACGTCGCCATCGCCGTTCTCCTCGCTCTGGTGGGCCTGGCGGCCAGCGCCATCCCGGCGCTGCGCGCCACCCGCATCGATCCCCTGGCTGCCCTGCGGACGGAGTGACCCATGGACACGCTCTCGCGCGATGTTCGCTTCGCCTTTCGCGGCCTCTTGCGCACGCCGGGTTTCACCGCGGCCGCCGTCCTGGCCCTCGCCCTGGGCATCGGGGCGACCACCGCCATCTTCAGCGTGGTCCACGCCGTCCTGCTCAGCTCGCTGGGCTGGGGCGAGGAGAGCCGCCTGGTTTCCATCCGCGGCAACTTCCCCGCCCAGTCGCTCCTGGAGATCCCCGTCTCCGCTGCCGAGTACCACGACCTGCGCCGCGCTCCCTTCCTCTCCGTCACCGGCCTCTACGCCAACCACAGCGCGGCCCTGCAGGACGAGCGCGCCGAGCGGGTCAAGGCCGGCTACGCCACCGGGAGCTTCTTCACCGCCCTCGGCGTGCAACCGGCCCTGGGGCGGATCTTCAACGAGGCGGAGGACAAGCAGGGAGGGGGCGACAGCGTGCTCCTCTCCTTCTCCACCTGGCGCAAGAAGTTCGGGGGCGATCCTGCGGCCCTGGGGCGGACGCTCACCGTCAACGGCAAGCCGCGCACCATCGTCGGCATCCTCCCCAGGGGCTTCCGCTGGGATGTGGAGAACCAGATCTGGCTGCCCTTCGGATTCTCCCCCGACGAGCTGGCGAACCAGCGGGGAAACCGCTCCTACTACCCCGTGGGCCGGCTTGCGCCGGGAACCACCCTGCAAGCCGCTGCCCGCGGCCTGAAACAGATCTCGGCGGAAGTGCGGGCGGCCAATCCCTCCTGGTACGGCAAGAGCGAGACCTCCTGGTACTGGACCTTCACCCCCTTGCGCGACCGCTTCGTGGGCAGCGCGCGGCAGCCGCTCCTGGTGCTGCTGGGCGCCGTGCTCTTCGTCCTCCTCATCGCCTGCGCCAACGTGGCCAATCTGCTGCTGGCGCGCGGGGCCGCGCGATCCCGGGAGGTGGCGGTGCGCTCGGCGCTGGGAGCAGGGCGGAGCCGCCTGATCCGCCAGCTCCTCACCGAGAGCCTTCTTCTCGCCCTGGCCGGGGCGGTGGGAGGCGTTTTCCTCGCCTTCTGGTCGCTCGACGCCCTGCTGGTGGCCGCGCCCGAGTCGATCCGCCAGCTCTCCGACGTGAAGGTGAGCTGGGCGCTGCTCGGCTTCGCCGCCACCCTCACCATCCTCACCACCTTGCTCTGCGGCCTGGCTCCCGCTTTGCACGCCACCCGCGCCGACCTCGCCAGCTCGCTCAAGGAGGGCGGGCGGGGAAGCGCGGGTCCCCGCGCCGGCAGGCTGCGGGCCGGGCTGGTGGTGGCGCAGGTCGGCCTCTCCCTGGTGCTGCTCGTCGGCGCGGGCCTGCTCTTGCGCAGCTTCGCCCAGGTGCTCCGGGTGAACGCCGGCTTCACCCCGGAGGGCGTGGTGGCCGCCAGCGTCTCGCTCAGCGGCGAGGCCTACCGGAAGGACGAGGCGCAGATCCGCTACTGGGACGAGGCGCTGCGCAAGGCGGCGGCGCTCCCCGGCGTGCAGGCGGCGGGCGCGATCAACGTCCCGCCGCTCGAGGGCCGGACCGACTGGAGCTTCAAGCTGGAAGGCTACCAGCCTCCCACGCCCGACGCGGCTCCGGACGACGAGTTCCGCCGGGCGCTGCCGGGCTACTTCGAAGCCCTGCAGATCCCCTTGCGTAGCGGGCGCACCTTCACCGCCGCCGACGACGACAAGGCGCCCTGCTCGGTGGTGGTCAACGAGGCCTGGGTGCGCAAGTACTTCCCCGGCCAGGACGTGCTGGGAAGGCGGCTGCGCTTCAGCGAGAAGGGAGACGACACCTACAGCCGGTGGCGCAGCATCGTGGGGGTGGTGGCCGACACGCACGACTTCGGCCTCGACAAGCCCGCTCCCCCCGTCTACTACGTGCCGCATTCGCAGCTCCCCGATCCGGAGATGGTGCTGCTGGTGCGGGCCCCGGGCGCCAATCCCCAGGCCCTCGCCCAGGAGCTGCGGGCGGCGCTCGCCTCCATCGATCCGGCCCAGCCCGTCGACTGGGCGCAGCCGTTCACCGCGCGCATCGACTCGGCGCTCTCCCCCCGCCGCTTTCCCCTCCAGCTCCTGGCGGCGTTCGCGGCCCTGGCGCTGGTCCTCTCCGCCCTGGGCATCTACGGCGTGACCTCCTACGCGGTGTCCCAGCGAACGCGGGAGATCGGCGTGCGCATCGCCATCGGGGCCCAGGCCGGCGACGTGCTGCGGATGGTGATGGGGAACGCGCTGCGCCTGGCCGGCGCGGGTGTGGTGCTGGGCCTGTGCGCGGCGCTGCTCTTCGCCCGGGTGCTCTCCTCCCAGCTGTACGGGGTGAGCGGCCGGGATCCGCTCACCTATGCCGCCATCTCGGCGGCGCTGGCCGGCGTGGCGCTGCTCGCGAGCTGGCTGCCGGCGCGGCGCGCCACCCGGGTGGATCCCGCGCAGGCGCTGCGGGCGGAATGAGCCATGCTGCAGGACCTGAGATTCGCCCTCCGCATGCTGCGCAAGAGCCCCTCCGCTACGGCGGTGGCCCTGCTCACCCTGGCCATCGCCATCGGCGCCACCACCGCCATCTTCAGCGCCGTGAACTCGATGATCCTCCAGCCCTTGCCCTTCCCCGACCAGGGCCGGCTGGTGGCGCTGCAGGACGTCGAGCCGCAGGTCGAGGACCACGGCTTCTCCTGGCCGGAGTTCGAGGACCTGCGCGAGCAGGCGCCGGACTTTTCGGCGCTGGCCGTCTGGCGGGAGGAGACGGCGAACTTCTCCGGCCGCGGGGAGCCGCAGGTGGTGGACACCATGCTGGTGAGCCGCGGCTTCTTCCAGGCGCTGGGGCTGCGGCCCGTCGCCGGGCGGTTCTTCGCCGACGAGGAACACGTTCCCAACGCCGCCCCCGCGCTGGTGGCGACGGAGGGATTCTGGCGGCGCGCCTTGGGCAGCGCTTCGCCGGGGAGCACGGTGCTGCTGGACGGCGTGCCCTTCACCCTCCTGGGAGTCGCCCCCGCCGCGGTGAACACCCTGGGGCGCGCGGAAGCGATCCTCGCCCTCGAGCGCAAGCTGCCCTGGTCCGATCGCGGCATGCACTACCTGGAGGCGGTGGGTCGCCTGAAGCCGGGCCTCGGCGTCGGGCGCGCGAAGGCGGACCTCGCCGCCGTCTCCGCCCGCATCGCCGCGGCTGCGAAGACCAATCACCTCTCCACGCTGCAGCCGCTGCGCGACTACCTGCGCGGCTCGGCCGAGCCGCTGCTCTTCCTCCTTTTCGCCGCCGTGGGATTGGTCCTGCTCATCGCCTCGGTGAACCTGGCGGGAGTGAGCCTGTCGCGGGCCACCGGGCGCATCCGCGAGTTTGCGGTCCGCCGGGCCCTGGGCGCCAGCTCCGGGCGACTGGCCCGGCAGCTTCTGGTGGAAAACCTGCTCCTGGGGGTGGCCGGAGGATCGCTGGGCATCCTCGTCGCTCTCTGGGGCCGCGATCTCATCCTTCGCTTCTGGCCTTCCTCGCTGCCCCGGCTGGAGGAGGTGCAGGTCGATCCGCGCGTGCTCGGATTCGCCGCCCTGGTCTCGATCGGGGCGGGCCTGGGCATCGGGCTGGTGCCCGCCCTGCAAGCCTCGCGGGGAGATCTCCACTCGGGCCTGAAGGAAGGCGCGGGCGCCTCCTCGCGCAACCGCGTGCGCGGCATCCTCGTCGCCTTGCAGTGCGCGCTGGCGGTGGTGCTGCTCGCCTGCGCCGCGCTGGTCCTGCAGAGCCTCTCCCGCATGATCGAGAAGGGGCCCGGCTTCCATGCCCAGGCGGCGCTCACGGTGCGCGTCCCCCTGCCGCAGGCGAGCTACTCCCGCGAGCGGCGCCTGGAGTTCTTCCGCGCGCTGCTCGAGCGGGTTTCCTCGCTGCCCTCGGTGCGCGCGGCCGGCCTGGTCTCCCGCGTGCCGCTGGGGGGCGGCAGCACCAACGGCAACTACAGCGTCGCCGGCCGCCCGCCGCTCGACGACGATCACCAGCTCTACGCGGAGAAGCGCGTGGCCTCCGCCAGCTACTTCGCGGCCTTGGGAATTCCTTTGCTCCGCGGCCGCCCCTTCTCCGACGCGGACCGCGCGGCCGAGGTGGTGATCAACGAGGCGCTGGCGCGGAAGACCTTCCCTGGCGAGGACCCGGTAGGCAAGCAGATCGCCCAGGGCTCCGAGGCGACGCGCGATCTCTCCACCATCGTGGGCGTCGCGGCCGACGTGAAGCAGCACCGCCTCAACCGGGAGGCGGACCCCGAGATCTACTACCCCCGGTGGCAATGGGACCTCGCCGAGATGGACCTGGTGGTCCGGGCCGAGGGCGATCCGCTGGCGCTCTTGCCCGCGGTGAAGGCGCGGATCGCCCAGCTCGATCCTTCGCAGCCGGTCACCATGGTGCGCACGCTCGAGCAGGTGCTGGAGCGGAGCGCCGGGCCGCAGCGCCTCGTCGCGCAGCTCCTCTCGGCGTTCGCGGCGGCGGCGCTGCTCCTCTCCGCGCTGGGGATCTACGGCGTGGTCTCCTACGGCGTCAGCCGGCGGCAGCGGGAGATCGGCGTGCGCATGGCGCTGGGCGCGCGGGCCGGGCACGTGGTGCGCATGGTGCTGGGCGAGGGCCTGCGCCTGTCGATCCTGGGGGTGGCGGCCGGCGCGCCGCTGGCGCTGGCTCTTTCGCGCCTGCTCTCCTCCTTCCTCTACGGGATTTCCCCCAGGGACCCGGTCACCTACGCGCTGGCGGCGGTGGGTCTGGCCCTGGTGGCCGCGCTGGCCTGCTGGCTGCCGGCCCGCCGCGCCACCCTGGTGGACCCGGCGGTCGCCTTGAGGGCGGAATAGGATGACCGTGCTGGCCGTCATGCTCCTGGCCCTGGTCCTGGCCCAGGTGGGCGTCGCGGCGCTGGTGGGCCTGGGGGCTTTGCTGGCGAGATGCCTGAGATGATCAAGCTGCGCAACGTGGAGAAGGCGGTGAAGCAGGGGGCGGGGCAGATCTTCCTCCTCCGCCGCATCGACCTGGAGATCGCCTCGGGCGACTTCGTCACCGTGATGGGCCCCTCGGGCGCGGGCAAGAGCACGCTCCTCGCCATCCTCGGGCTCCTCGACCACGGCTGGACCGGGGAGTACGAGCTGTCCGGCGAGCCGGTGCAGAAGCTGAACCCCAGGCAGCGCGCCGAGCTGGCCAAGCGCACCGTCGGCTTCGTCTTCCAGCAGTACCACCTGCTCGAC
>DATKAG010000390.1:0-7385 GCA_035498355.1 Myxococcales bacterium
GCAGCACCCGGTGGCCTGCATCGACTGCCACGACGCGAAGACCATGGCCCTGCGGGTGACGAAGCCGGCGTTCATGGAGGGCATCGCCAAGGTGAAGGCTTCCGCGGGCATCCCGAACTACGACGTGAACAAGATGGCCACCCGCCAGGAGATGCGAGCCTTCGTCTGCGGCCAGTGCCACGTGGAGTACTACTTCAAGGGCGCGGAGAAGCGGCTCACCTTTCCCTGGGACAAGGGGCTGCAGGCGGAGAAGATCCTCGCCTACTACGACGAGATCGGCTTCAAGGACTGGGTGCACAAGGAGACCGAGGCGCCGGTGCTCAAGGCCCAGCACCCCGAGTTCGAGATGTGGAGCCAGGGGGTGCACGCCCGCTCGGGGGTGACCTGCGCCGACTGCCACATGCCCTACATCCGGGTGGGGGCGCAGAAGATCAGCGACCACCACGTGCGCAGCCCGCTCCTGAACGTCGCCAACGCCTGCCAGACCTGCCACCGGTATCCCGAGGCGGAGATCAAGGAGCGGGCGGAGCAGATCCAGAACCGCCACTACGAGCTGCGCAACCACGCCATGGACGCGCTCATGGACCTGATCCGGGACGTGAAGGACGCGAAGCAGAAGGGGCTGAGCGACGATCAGCTGCAGAAGCCGCGCGACTTCCAGCGCAAGGCGCAGTTCCTCCTCGACTTCGCCGAGGCGGAGAATTCCACCGGCTTCCACGCCCCGCAGGAGGGAAGCCGGATCCTCGGGCTCTCGCTCGACTATGCCCGGCAGGGCCAGCAGATGCTGGCCACGCTCTGGCGGGAGAAGGCCGGAGCGGGGCCCCCTTCGGCGGCTCCGCGCGCTCCGTCCGGAGTGGAGGCGCCGCGGCCCAACCCCGGGGCGGTGGCGAACCCGTCGGACGCGATGAAGAGGTAAGCGGCCAGTCGCCCGGCCGCTGACGGGCAGACCCCCGCGACCTACCTTCCCTGGCGCGGGGTCCAGGTGCGCGAAGAGATCGAGGTCGTTCCGGCCGCGCCGGCCGGGGAAGGGCGTGTGCTCTCGCGGGACCCGGAGAACCGGGAGTCTCCGCCGGGCGCCTTTGCCCGGTTCCTCACTCCGGCCGAGGACCGGTTCGTGCGCAACCACTACCCCGTTCCCCTGCTGGGCGAGGACCACGCCGTGCATGTGGGGGGCGCGGTGGTGCGCCGGCGGCTGGTCACGCTCCCCGACCTGCGCGCGCTGCCTTCCATGAGCGCCACCGTGGTGACCGAGTGCGCGGGAAACGGCCGGGGGCTGATGGAGCCCGAGGTGCCCGGCGAGCGCTGGCTCTCGGGGGCGGTGAGCAACGCGCAGTGGACCGGGGCGCCCTTGCGCTCGGTGATCGAGCTTTCCGACACCGCCGTGGAGGTGGTCTTCACCGGCGCCGACGGAGGCTACCAGCGCTCGCTGCCGCGCGAGGTGGCGATGGATCCGGCCACGCTCCTCGCCTTCGAGATGAACGGCGAGCCCATCCCGGCGCGCTTCGGCGGGCCCGTGCGCCTGGTGGTGCCGGGCTGGTACGGGATGGCCAGCGTGAAGTGGCTGGCGCGCATCGAGGCGGTGGAGGAGCCCTTCCAGGGCGAGTTCCAGGCGGAGAAGTACGTCTACGCCTCGGGCGCCCCCGTCACCCGCATGCGCATCAAGTCTGTCTTCGCGGAGATCCCCCGCTTCATCCCCTGCTCCGTGCCCCTCCGCATCCAGGGCGTGGCCTGGGGAGGCGAGGGCCTGGCCCGGGTGGAGGTGGAGATCGACGGCGAGCGCCACCTGGCCCGCCTCCTGGGCCCCGCGCTCCCGTACTCCTGGCGCCGCTTCGAGCTGGACTGGACCCCGCTTCGCCCCGGCCGCCACGTCCTCGCCTGCCGCGCCACCGACACCGCCGGCCGCCAGCAACCCGACGAGCCGGAGCGAAACGACCTGGGCTACGGCTACAACGCCGCCCAGCGGATCGCCGTCAACGTCATCTAGTGCCGCGACCGGGGCACTAGTTCGCCGCCGCCCGGATGGCGTTGGCCGTGTCGCGGTAGGTCCGGCCCAGCACCCCGCAGAGCGTCCCCAAGAACTTGAAGCCCACGGTGAAGTTGAGGTGCGTCGCCTTCTCCAGCATCTCCGGGTCCACCTTGGCGAGCGTGGCCGGGGTCACCGCCACCACCGAGGCGGAGCGCGGCTTGCCGTCGACGAAGGCCATGAAGCCGAACATGTCGCGGGCGTGGAGGCGGGCCAGGGCCAGGTCCGGACGGTCGCCGGCCCGCTTGCGCACCTCCATCTCGCCGTTCTCGATCACGTAGAAGGAGCGGGTGGTCTCTCCCTCCGCGACCACCGTCTCGCCTCCCGCCGCCGCCAGCTTCTGTCCCAGCACCCCGATCCAGGCCGCCTCCTCCCCGGTGAGGTGGGGCGCGCGGGCGCCGGCCGGCGGAGGGCGGGAGATGCCGGGGGGCGGGGGGGCCACCTTCACCGCCACCTCGTTCGCCAGCCGGACCTTCTCGCTGATGGAGCGGCAGTAGACGGCGAGCAGCCCGGTGGCCAGCGACCGGTGCGCCTTCAGCTCGTGCTTGAGCGGGTGCTTGTTGACGGCCCGCACGATGGTGTCGGCCGTCGCCACGTAGCGCAAGGTGCCCGCGGGAAGCTCCGCGAAGGCCTCCAGCTCGCCGAAGAGATCGCCGGCCTTCAGGAGCCCGAGCGCCACCTCGCCGCCGTCGCCGTCGCGCGCCGCGCGGATCTCCACCTCGCCCTCGGCGATGAGGAACATCCACTCGTCGCCCTTGCCGCTGGCCAGGATCTCCTGCCCCTTCTCGAAGCGGTCGAGCTTCGCCAGCGCGTCCAGGCGGTCGCGGTCCTTCGGGTCGAGGAGGGAGAACCGCTCGCTGGTGCTGAACGCCGGCATTGCCCAACGCTGCCTGAGCCCCGAGGGTCCGTCAACGAACCAGCCGGAAACCCAGGTTGGAGAAGCGCGCGTCCGGCGGCCAGGCGTTGCGCGAGGCGCAGCGGAGCTGGGGCGGATGGGCGTTCCAGGCTCCGCCCCGGGCGCTGCGCAAGCCCGGCGAGTAGAGGTCGGCGCACCACTCCCACACGTTGCCCGCGCAGTCGTACAGGCCGTAAGGACTACGGTTTTTCGCGATCGCCCGCACGGGCAGCGTGTGCCGGGCGCCCCCCCGGTGGGCGGCGTTCTCCGCCTCCCACCGGTCGCCCCAGGGGAAGCGCCGCCCGTCGTCGCCCCGTGCGGCCCGCTCCCACTCCGCCTCCGTGGGCAGGCGCATGCCCAGCGAGCGCGCGAAGGCGTCCGCCTCGTACCAGCTCACTCCTACGATGGGCTGCTCGGGGGCGAGATGGTCGCGCCAGGCTTCCTCGCCCTGGAAACGGGGGGCAACGATGCCGTTGTCCTCCCGCCACTGCCAGCCCTCCTCGCTCCAGGCCTCGCGGCGCCGGTAGAGATCGAAGCTCGCCAGCGCCCCGGCGAAGTCGGCGTTGGTGACCGGGGTCTCGCCGATCTCGTACGCCCCCGTTGCCACCCGCCGCCGGGGGTGCTCGTTCTCCTGCCCCTCGGGGGAATCGCTCCCCATCCAGAACTCGCCGGCCGGGATGGCGCACATCCGCATGGGGCCATGGAAGCACAAAAGGCGCCCGGCCGGAGCCGGACGCCTCTTGCGCGACCCGCCTGCGGCGGGAGCGGCTACCACTCTCCCGGGAAAGTGACCGGGGCGCTGAAGTCGTAGTCGGTGGAGTTGTCGGTGACTTTGGGCACCGGGCCCCAGACCGGATCGCAGGGCTCCGTCCCCACTTGCGAGAGCTGCGCGGAGAGGGTGGCGCCGGTGCTGTCCTCCAGCTTCATCATCCAGAACCCCTCGGGCGGCTCGGTGCTGGTGGGCCCCTTGGCGCAGGTCACGCCCATCCACACGTCGCCTGTGGGAAGCTGGCCGCCGGTCGCCTTGGCGTCGCTGCGGCCGTGAACGTTGCCGTCGGTGGCCTTGAACCAGCGGGCCACGGTGGTGGTGTCCGACTGCGAGTGGTCGGGGTTGCGCAGGCAGAAGAGCACCAGCGTGTCCTGGAAGACGAACTTGCCGCCGATGCCCGGCTCCCGCAGCCAGGAGTAGCTGCCGCTGCGCGGGCCGTGCGGGTCGCCCTCCTCGGGGACGAAGTTGGTGAGGGTGACGGTGGCGCTGCGCTTGATGCCGTTCACCGGGTCCTTGACGTTGTCGAAGGCGTCGGTGATCTGCCCGCGGGCGCGCTCGCGCGGGGAGACCGAGGCCAGGGCGTCGAAGTCGAAGGTCGCCGTGCCCTTGTCCTCCACCAGCGTCTCGCCTCCGGCGTCGGCGCTGGTGCCGGCGTCGGCGTCCACGGCCAGCGGCCCCACGTGCGTGAGCGAGCCGAAGAGGACCTTCACGAACGTCGGCGTGGTCGTGGTGCTGGGGACCTTGGCCAGATCGAGCTCGAAGGCGAAGGTGTTGGAGCCGTCGGGATTGAGCGTCCGGGTGATGGTGAGCTTGCGGTCGAGGCCGCCGCGGACGTTCTCCCAGGTCTTGGTCTCGCCGTCGCCGATCGGGGTGTCCTCGATCAGCTCTTCCACGTGGTGCAGCAGCTTGAAGAAGTGGCGGTTCACCCGGCCGATGATCTCGTGTGTGCGCACGAAGAGGTGCGGGTGGCAGTCCGGCCTGGCGAGCGAGTTGACCGGCATGGGCGCGTCGAGGCTGGCCACGGCCTCCGCCACGTCGCCGTCGTTCTGGGAAACGGCGAGCATTTCCAGGGTGGGAGCCGCGGCGCGGAACTGCGCGGTGCTCACGTTGCCGGAACCCTGGCAGGAGAGCAGGCTCGCGGCGGCGAGCAGGGGAGCGAGGGGAAGGATCTTCTTCACGGGGTGCCTCCAGTGACCGTCCGGCAGCACGACACCCCGGCGAGGAAGCGGGTTAAAGAAGGCCCATGCCCCTGCTCGGCGTGATCTACGACCTCGATGGCACGCTGGTGGACTCGAAGGACGACCTCGCCGACAGCGTCAACGCCATGCTCGGCCGCCTCGCGCTGCCCGCGCGCGAGCCGGCAGTGATCCACGGCTTCATCGGCGAGGGCGCCGAGCGGCTGATCCGCCGATCGCTGGGGCCGGCGCAGGAGCATCGCTACGCGCAGGCGGCCCCGATCTGGCGCGAGGAGTACGGGCGGCGGCTCCTGGCGAAGACCCGGCTCTATCCGGGCGTGGCGGAAGTGCTCCGCCTTCCCCCGCCCCTGCGGGGAGTGCTGACCAACAAGCCTGGAGCCTTCGCCCGCCAGATCCTCCGCGGCCTGGGAGTGGGCCAGGCCTTCCGCGCCGTGCTGGGCGGCGACGAGGCGCCGCGAAAGCCCGCGCCGGCCGGGCTCCTTTCCCTCTGCGGCTCGCTGGGCATTCCCCCGGAATCGGCGCTGCTGGTGGGGGACAGCGCCATCGACCTGGAGACGGGCCGGGCGGCGGGCGTTCCCGTCTGCGCGGTGGGCTGGGGGCTGGGGAAGCATGCGGCCCTCGCCTCCGCCGATTATCTCTGTGCGACGCCCAGCGAACTGGGCGGACTGCTGGAGCGCCTGCGCTCTTGACTCTTTTCCCGCAGCGCGCGACAGAGCGGGCGCGCAGGGCGACCCGCCGAGGAGAGAGGCCGTGCCAGAGACCTTCCGCGTCAACGCAGGCAAAGAGCAGCTCGACCTCGAGGTCGTCGAAGGCACCGAGGGCGAGCGGGCCATCGACATCACCGATCTGCGGGCCCGCACCGGCCTGGTGACGCTCGACCCGGCTTTCATGAACACCGCTTCCACCCAGAGCGCCATCACCTTCCTCGACGGCGAGCGGGGGATCCTCCGCTACCGGGGCATCCCCATCGACGAGCTGGGGGAGAAGAGCTCCTTCGTGGAGACCGCCTACCTGCTCATCTACGGGCACCTGCCCGACCGGGAGGAGACGGCGCGCTGGGAGCGCCTGCTCACCCGGCACTCCATGATCCACGAGGACATGCGCCGCTTCTTCGACGGCTACCCGATGACCGCGCACCCCATGGCCATCCTCTCCGCCATGGTCTCCTCGCTCAGCTCCTTCTACCCCTACGCGCTGAACGCCAAGGCCGACGAGTACCGCGACATCACCATCGCCCGGCTGATCGCCAAGCTGCCCACCATCGCCGCCTTCTCCTACAAGAAGAACGTCGGGCACCCCTTCATCTACCCGCGCAACGACCTGGAGTACTGCGCCAACTTCCTGCGCATGATGTTCGCCGTCCCGGCCGAAGAGTACCGGCCCGACCCGGTGGCGGTGCGGGCCCTGAACCTGCTCCTCATCCTCCACGCCGACCACGAGCAGAACTGCTCCACCAGCACCGTGCGCATGGTGGGCTCGGCGCAGACCAACCTCTTCGCCAGCATCTCCGCGGGCATCTGCGCCCTCTGGGGGCCGCTGCACGGCGGCGCCAACCAGGAGGTGCTGGAGATGCTGGAAACGATCGCCGCGGGTGGGGGCGACGTGAGCCGCTTCGTCGAGCGGGCCAAGGACCGCGACGACCCGTTCCGCCTGATGGGCTTCGGGCATCGCGTCTACAAGAACTTCGACCCGCGGGCGCGGATCATCAAGCAGGCCGCCGACTCGATCCTGGCCAAGCTGGGGGCGGACGACCACCTGCTGCGTATCGCCCTCGAGCTGGAGGCGGTCGCCCTCCGAGACCCGTACTTCGTGGAGCGCAGGCTGTATCCGAACGTCGATTTCTACAGCGGCCTCATCTACCGCGCCCTGGGCATCCCCACCGAGATGTTCACGGTCATGTTCGCCCTCGGGCGGCTGCCCGGCTGGATCGCGCAGTGGCGCGAGATGATGGTCGATCCCGACTTCCGCATCGGTCGCCCGCGCCAGCTGTACGTCGGCCAGACCCGCCGCGACTACGTGCCGCTGGAGGGGCGCTAACCTTCAGGGCATGACCTTCACCGGCTTCCGGCCCGAGGCGATCCAGTTCCTGGCTGACCTGGCCATGAACAACGAGCGGGCCTGGTTCCAGCCCCGCAAGGCGGAGTACGAGCGCCTGCTCAAGGAGCCCCTCGCGGTCCTCTGCAGCGCACTGGCCGATCGTCTGGCCGCGCTCCGCGTGCCGCTGGCGGCGGACCCGGTCCGCTCGCCGTTCCGCATCTACCGTGACACGCGCTTCTCGCGCGACAAGTCGCCCTACAAGACGCACCTCGGGGCCGACTTCCCCTGGGTGGGCGACGAGGGTGCCGAGTGGGGCGGCCACGGGGTGGGCGGCTACTTCCACCTCCAGCCGGGCGAGATCTACGTCGGCGGCGGCATGTGGCACCCCGCCGGCACGCGCCTGGCGGCCTGGCGCGTCCTCGTGGATGGCGAGCCGGGCCGGATCCACAGGGCCATCGAGGATCC
>DATKAG010000391.1:0-9466 GCA_035498355.1 Myxococcales bacterium
ATCGAACGGTCCTTCGAGCACGCGAATCGAATCGATCAGCTCGGGGATGATGAAGTGAGTGTCGGCGTAGCCGTTGCCATGCAGGTTCCCGCTCTCGTTGATGGGCACCCCATCGACGGAGAACTCCAGGTCCTGCCCTTCGCGGGCGTCGAACCCGCGGAGGAAGACCTGCTCCGCGTGTCCTTCGCCGCCTTCATTGGTGAGCAGGAACCCCGGCGCGAGCTTGAGGAAGTCGGAGGCGTTGGCGTGCGGGACCTGCGCGAGCTGCGCCGTCTCGATCTGGTAGTCGGATGTGCCCCGGCTGGGAGGGCGGCGTCTTCCCAGAACGGTAACGTCGATCACGCCCTCGCCGCCGTCCGGGACGCCGCCGTCTTGCTCGGCCGGAGCAGCAGCCTCGGGAATCGCGGTCACCTCCGGGAGAGGTGCCCCAGGGACGCCGGCATCGACATTGGAAGAGACGACCGGTGCGGGCGGCGCTCCCGGCGCCGTCGGGCCCGCATCAGCGGATGAGGGCGGCGCGGAGGCTGCATTCGCCGTCTGCTGCGACACGCCTCCGTCAGCGGCGGAGGCGACAGGAGGGACGAAGAGGAAGGGGATCCGGATCCGGCTCGGGACGGGCACGCCCTCGCGCAGTGCCGGCCGGAACCTCCATTGGCGAACGGCAGCGAGTGCTGCCGCGTCGAATGCCGGACCGCCCGATTCGATCACCTCCGGGTCGGTGACCGATCCATCCGCGGCAATGGTGATCCGAAGGACCAGGGTGACCTGTCTCGCCGCGGCGATCTGGTCTGCGGGATAGATCGCGTCCACCTTCGTCTCGACCGACGGGGGCCGGACGGCCGGTTCCGGCTGGGCCAACGACGCCGTTGCGCCCATTGCGATGGGCAGTGCGGCGCAGAACGCGCAAACCTGATCACTGGGAAAGGACAAGGGAC
Organism: Myxococcales bacterium; assembly: GCA_035498355.1. Taxonomy (GTDB): domain Bacteria; phylum Myxococcota; class Myxococcia; order Myxococcales; family 40CM-4-68-19; genus 40CM-4-68-19. The sequence goes on from DATKAG010000391.1 coordinate 936, forward strand.
TGCCCGGCGTGAAGGGTGCAAAGCCGCCGCGCTCCAGCGCGCAGCGCAACGTCCGGAAACGCCGGCGACGTCGAGCGCGGCTCGACGACCGACCGGAACGGAGCGCTGACTGGCGGGAGACGCAGCCGTGGAGCTGCGACTCTGCGGAACTACGCCGGCGGGGAAGCCTTGGGCGCGAGGCGGTAGAGAACGAAGCCGTTCAGGCGCAGGGGCTCAAAGGCGAGCCTCGGTACGGCTTTGTCTGGTGGCACCCGCAGCGCGATGCGGCGCGATCCTTCGCGCGCGCGGACCTGCGCCTGCTGTGCGATGGAGCAGTGACCGTGATTCTCGCTCGCGTTCGTTGCGGCGGGATCGCGCTCCGCGAAGAGCTCCGGAGCGTCTGCGGTCACCTGCGCGTGTGCGTGCGGAGCCTCTGGACGCGCATCGATCAGCTCGCCGTCTTCCGGACAGGCGACGTGACGGACGGCCGCGCTGTGGAACGACTCCAGCAGCGGCGTCGCAAAGGTGAGGAGCGCGAGCGCGACGCCCAATGCAGGGAAGCAGCGGGGTTTGCCGGAAAGCATCACCGTTCCGCGATGGACGCGATCTGCTGCCATTCTATTCAGCCCACCTCGCACATTCGCGCGACGCGCCGGGCACTGTACAGGATCGTTCAGCGCGCGCGAGAATTTGTTCGGAATCGACCCGACCAACGTAGGCCGTCTCGAGCACGTCACCGCCGGTCTCCGTACTTGCGATCGAGATGCGCACGAGACACCTCGACCTCCGCATCCGCCGGATCGCCGGCACGACCACAAAGGAGTCCCAGGATCCCTTCAGAACCCGTATCCAGCCCCTGCGGCGTCACCTTCCCGCGCATGGTGCCCAGCTCGACGTCCCAGTCGATGCCGTACAGCTCCGACCATTGACGAAGCTGGACCAGGGCCCAACGCACATCGGCATAGGCGGCGAGACGTTCATCGTCTGCGCTGACTTCGCGGAACCGACCGACTTCCGGCTCGTACTCCCCCAGCCGGAATGCCATCCGTCCGAAGATCACCTTCCGGTGGCCATCCCCGATGACGCCGTGCATGGCATGCAGATTGAGGCGCTCTTTCCAAGGTGGCCGGATGTGCACCCACGCCGTGGAAAGTCCGGCCATCTGTCGAGCGACCGCGTCGTCCACAGGTGCCCGCGCGACATAGGAGAGAGAGTCCGCAGGATTGTTGGCAGGCGCACGCGCACACGCGGCCCCACAGATCGTCACCAGGGCCAGCGACGCGCTCGACACAGCCATGCGGCCGGTTGGATACCGGATGGGGGTATCTTATTCACGAGCCCGATCTGCGTGGCCGATCTCCGTGCTGCGGCATCTCACGCCTGTAACGTTACAGGATCGCAACGAGGCGTCCGATGGCACACACGCAGCGTGACAAGAAGCTCCTCAACCGCGTTCGAAGACTCCGCGGGCAGGTGGAGGCTGTGGAAAGAGCGATCGAGCAAGGGCAGGAGTGCGCGTCTGTGCTTCAGACCCTGGCAGCATGTCGTGGTGCAATCAACGCGCTGTTGGCCGAGATCATCGAAGGACACGTCGAGCATCACCTCGCAGACGCGAAAGGTCGTCTGCAGCGCGACGCTGCCGAGGAGCTCATGGGCGTTGTGCGGACGTATCTGAAGTAGATCGAGGAGTGTCCCCGGAAGGCCTCCGGAACTGCGGGGTCGGTGGTCGCGCGATCCTCGGAGTGGCGGACTCATGACTCCCTGCGCAGGAACGCGGCCAGGTCGGCTGGCGAGATGACGGATCGCGTTGCTGACCCTATCGCCGGCCGGGCGGTGAACTTCCCGCAGAACACCGGAGTCGAATGCCCGAGGTCCTTCCCCTTGCCGTGCACGCCGCGGCAATTGGTTCGCCACGGGAGAGCGCATTCCGGAGAATTGCTGTTCGCTTCGGGGGGGAAAAGTGCCATGAAGGCCCGGCGCGACGAAGGGAAGGCCACATGAGGCTCTGTCGCTACGGGAAGGCCGGGTCGGAGAAGCCGGGGATGGTCGATGCCGAGGGGCGGCTGCGCGACCTCTCCGGGGTGGTGGCAAACATCGGGCCGGAGGAGATCTCGCCCGAGGGCCTGAAGAAGCTCTCCCGGGTGAAGCCCGCCAGCCTGCCGCTGGTGAGCGGGTCGCCCCGTTCCGGTGTGCCGCACGCCGGCATCGGCAAGCTGGTCGCCATCGGCCTCAACTACTCGGACCACGCCAAGGAGGCCGGGCTGCCGCTGCCCCCGGAGCCCATCGTCTTCCTCAAGGCGAACACCTGCATCAGCGGCCCGAACGAAGACATCGTCCAGCCGAAGAACTCCACGAAGCTCGACTGGGAGGTGGAGCTGGGCGTGGTGATCGGCACCCGGGCCAGCTACGTGGGGGAGGCGGAGGCGCTGCGCCACGTGGCCGGCTACTGCATCGTCAACGACGTCTCCGAGCGCTCCTTCCAGATGGCCACTTCCCAGTGGGACAAAGGCAAGGGCTTCGACACCGCGGGGCCCATCGGGCCCTGGCTGGTGACCAGCGATGAGGTTGCCGATCCGCAGGACCTGGAGATGCTGCTGGAGGTGAACGGCAAGCGGATGCAGTCCGGGAACACGCGCACCATGGTCTTCGGGGTGGCGAAGATCATCTCCCACGTCAGCCAGTACATGACGCTCCTGCCCGGCGACGTCATCGCCACCGGCACTCCGCCCGGGGTGGGGATGGGCATCAAGCCTTCGCCGGTGTTCCTCAAGCCGGGGGACGAGCTTCACCTCGCGATCGCGGGGCTGGGCGAGCAGCGGCAGAAGGTGGTCGCCTGGCGCGGGCAGCAGTGAGCCGCCGTCAGGCCGCCGCGCCCAGGTAGGCCTTGCGCACCAGGTCGGACCCGAGCAGGTCCTGGCCCTTCCCCTCCAGCACCACCCGCCCGCTCTGCAGCACGTAGCCCCGGTCGGAGATCTCCAGCGCCTCGAACACGTTCTGCTCCACCAGGAGCACCGTCACCCCCTGCTTGCGGATCTGGTGCACGGTCTCGAAGATCTGCGCCACCAGGCGGGGCATGATGCCCAGGGAGGGCTCGTCGAGCATGAGCAGCGACGGCCGGGACATCAGCCCGCGGGCGATGGCCAGCTGCTGCTGCTCGCCGCCGGAGAGGGTCTCGGCCCGCTGGTCGCGGCGCTCGCCCAGGATGGGGAAGAGCTTGAGCACGTCGGCCAGCGCCCCCTCCACCTCGGCCTGCGGCAGCGTGTAGGCGCCCAGCAGCAGGTTGTCGATCACCGGCAGGCGCCCGAAGAGCTGCCGGCCCTCGGGGACCATGGCCACGCGCTTCTTGACGATCCGGTACGGCGGCGTGCGATCGATCCGCTCCTTGCGCAGGAGGATCTCGCCGCTCTTGGGCCGGAGGAGCCCCGCGACGGTGCGCAGGATGGTGCTCTTGCCGGCGCCGTTCGACCCCACCAGCGATACCACTTCCCCGTCCTCGACGTGGAAGGAGACGTCGTGCACCACCGTCAGGTCGCCGTAGCCCGCGCTGACGTGAGAGACCTCAAGCACGGTAGCGCTCCCCCAGGTAGGCCTGGATCACGGCCGGGTTGGAGACCACCTCGGCGGGCGTGCCCTCGAGGATCTTGCGGCCCGAGGTGAGCACCACCACCCGGTCGGAGAGCTGCATCACCGCCTCCATCACGTGCTCGACGATCACCAGGGTGAGGCCCGTCTTCCGCACCGCCCGCAGCAGCGCGATGATCTCCTGCAGCTCCACCGGGGTGAGGCCGGCCATCGACTCGTCGAGCATCAAGAGGCGCGGGCCGGTGGCCAGCGCCATCGCCACCTCCAGGCGCTTCTTGTCGGCGATGGTGAGCGCGCTGCCCTGCTGGTCGCGGCGTCCGGCCAGCCCCGTGGACTCCAACACCTCCAGACCGCGGCGCTGGGCGTCGCGCCGGCGGGGGTGGCGGAGGAAGGCGCCGGTCATCACGTTCTCCAGCACCGTCATGTCCGCGATCACCTGGACGATCTGGAAGGTGCGGGCGATGCCCAGCCGGCAGACGCGGTCCGCCTTGAAGCCGGTGATGTCGCGGCCGGCCCAGATCACTTCGCCCGCGTCGGGCCGGTGGAAGCCGGTGATGCAGCCGAAGAGCGTGCTCTTGCCCGCCCCATTGGGGCCGATGATGCTGACGATCTCGCCCTCGTTCACCGAGAAGGAGACGGAGTCGTTGGCGGTGAGGCCCGCGAAGCGCTTGGTGACGCCCTTCACCTCCAGCAGCGGGGTGCTCATGCGACCCCCGGCGAGGAAGGCTCGAGGCGCGGCTGCGGCGCGGGCCGCTTGCGCCGGGGCAGGCCGCCGGCGAAGAAGCCCCAGATGCCCTTGGGCTGGTAGACGGAGATGAGGGTGATCAGCGCGCCGTAGAGGATCATGTCCACGCCGGTGCCGCGCGCTCCCAGCTGGGCGCGGGTGATCTCGGAGAGCGGGACCAGCACCGCCGCGCCGATCACCGGGCCGAAGAGGGAGCCGGCGCCGCCCAGCATGGTCACCAGCACCACCTGCACGGAGACGGAAAGGATGAGCACGCTTTCCGGGTCGATGTAGAGGACGTATTGCGCGTACAGGGTCCCGCAGGCCGCGGCGATGAACGCGGCGATCATGATGGCCGCCAGCCGGTAGCGTACGAAGCTGATGCCCAGCACCATGGCCAGCTCGTGGCTCTCCTTGATGGCCCGGAAGTAGTAGCCCATGCGCGAGCGGGAGATGGCCCGGCAGGCGAGCAGGGCGAGGGCGAGGAAGGCCAGGGCGATGAAGTAGTAGGGGGCCTTCGACTGGTTGAACTGGAAGACGCGCAGCCCTCCGTCGCGGATGGGGATCATCAGCCCTTCCGCCGCCCCCACCAGCTTCCAGTTGTTGAAGTGGGTGCGCACGATCTCGGCGAAGGCGATGCTGGCGATGGCGAAGTAGTGTCCGCGCAGGTTGGAGCAGGGCCAGCCGATGGCTGCCGCCACCAGCGCCGAGGCCGCCCCGCCCGCCAGGAGGCCCAGCCAGGGGTTCACCCCGTGCGCGGTGGAGAGCCAGGTGGAGGTGTAGGCGCCGATGCCGAAGAACGCCGCGGTGCCGAAGGAGAACATCCCGGCGTAGCCACCCATGATGTTCCAGGCCACGCCCAGGCCGGCGAAGATCAGGGTGACGATGGCCACGTGCAGCGGGAAGGGGCCGCTGAAGAGCAGGGGGAACCCGAGCGCCAGGAGGACGGCCGCGGCGGCGAGGGAGATCTTCACCATCCGCGCAGCCCCTGTGGCCGGAACCAGACCACGAGCAGGTAGAGGAGGAAGACCACCGCGTACTTGTAGGCGGGGTCGAAGAAGTAACCCGCCAGGGTCTGCACGATGCCGACCAGCAGGCCCGCGGCGAAGGCGCCGCCGATGCTGCCGAAGCCGCCCAGCGCCACGATGCAGAAGGAGAGGGTCCCGAAGAGCCCGCCCACCTGCGGATAGATGTAGTAGTACATGGCGAGGAAGCCGCCGGCGATGCCCACCAGCGCCGCGCCGATGCCGAACGAGAGCGCGTTCACCCGCTCGGTGTCGATGCCCACCAAAAGGGCCGAGTCGCGGTTCATCTCCACCGCCAGGATGGCCTTCCCCGTGCGGGTGCGCTGGAGGAAGAGGAGCAGGGCGCCCGAGACCAGCACGCTCCCCGCCGAGGCGACCGCCTTGGGCACGCTGATCTGCAGGGGGCCCAGGTTCCAGGTCCCGGCCAAGAGCGGCTTGTCGATCAAGCGGAAGTCCGGCGTCCAGAGGAGCACGGCGACGTTGGCGAGGAAGATGCTGATCCCGAAGGTCACCACCAGCTGCGCCAGCATGGGGCCCTTCATCACCTTGCTCACCGCGAAGCGGTAGATGGCGAGCCCCAGGAGGAAGAGGAGCGCGGCGCTGGCGGGGATCGACCAGAGCGGGTCGATCCCCCAGAGCGCGTACCCCCAGAAGGCCACGAACATCCCCAGCATGAGGAACTCGCCGTGGGCGAAGTTGACGATGTTCATCACGCCCCAGATGAGCGTGAGCCCGATGGCGATGAGCGAGTAGACGCACCCGATCAACACGCCGTTGGCGAGCTGCTGGAGCATGGCGGCCTAGTTGGTTCCCCAGGGCGGCAGCGGCCAGAGGGGCTCGGCCGCGGCCGAGTCGAAGGGCCACACCGTCACGTACTGCTGCTTCTGGATCTGCACCAGGATGCCGCGGGCGAAGACGTTCTGGTGCGTCTGGGGATCGAACTTGACCCCCTCCCAGGGGTAGATCACCTGCCCGGGGCCGAAGCTGGTGGCCTCGATGGCCTTGACCAGGGCGTCAGGGTCGGTGGTCTTCGCCCGGTCGAGGGCGGCCGCCAGCACGAAGGGCGCGGTGAAGCTGCGGGCCGCGTTCTCGCTCATCTCCGTCCCGTACTTCTTCTTGAACAGCTCGTTCACCTTGGCCACCAGCGGCTTGCGGGCGGCGAGGTCGAGGGCGAAGGTGGAGCGGACCACGATGCCCTCCGCGTCCTGCTTCACGGTGGGCAGGTACGCCGGCTCGATGTAGCCGGCGAAGGTCATGATCGCCTTGGGGCGGAAGTTCATCTCCTTGAAGGTCTTGGTGAAGAGGATGGCGTCGGTGATGTAGCTGGCGTGCATCAGCACGTCGGGCTTGGCCTTGATCAGCCGCCCCACCTCGCTGGTCACGTCGGTGGCGTTGGCGGCGTAGGAGATGTCGGCCACCAGCTCGTAGCCGAACTCCTGGGCCAGCTTGACCACCTCCTTGCCCACGTTGCTGCCGAACTCGGTGTTCTCGTAGAGCACCGCGATTCTCTTCACCTTCTGCCCCTTCTTCTCCATGTCCTTGAGGAAGTTGAACTGGTCGCGGGCGAAGAGCGCGTCGTGGGGACTGGCGCGGAAGAAGTACTTGAACCCGCGCTGGGTGAGGGTGGGCGAACTGGAGTCGGAGCAGACGTAGGGAATGTGCAGCCGCTCGGTGGCCTGCGAGGCGGTCTTGGTCACGGAGCTCTGGTAGGCGCCGATGATGGCCACCACCTTCTCCTGCGAGACCAGCCGCTCCACCTCGCCCAGGCCGTTCTTCGGCTCACCCTTGGTGTCGGCGAAGACCAGCTCCAGCTTGGCGCCGCCCAGGCCGGGGATGCCCTCCGTCCTGGCCAGGGGCAGGTCCAGGTCGTACTTGCCGTTGATGATGTCGACCGCCAGCTCCGCTCCGCGGCGGCAGTCCAGCCCGGTGGAGGCGATGTTGCCGGTGAGGGGGTAGACGGCGCCGATCTTGATCACCTTCGGGTTCTCCGCCAGCGCGGGCAGGGCGATCAGGGCCGCCGCCGCCAGGAGGAGCGTTCGCTTCGCATTCAGCATGGTTGACCCCGCCGAAAAAGATTCGCCCGGCGCAAATCACGTCAGGCGAGGCCACTGCGGCCACGCAAGAACAGCGCGACCGCGGTGCTCCTTCAGCGGGTCTGTGCAACAGCCGTTCCCACGAACGGCACCAGGTAGGGGCCCTCGGGGATGACCGCGACCCTGGGGTCGCCGGTGCGCCGGACGCTCTCCAGCACCGCCGCCTCCACGGAGCCGGCGATGCGCACCCCGGTCAGGGCCCGGTCCTCGCCGCCCAGCCCGGTGGTGTACAGGTGCACGGCGCCGGCCCGCATGGGCTTGAGCTGCATCTCCGTCTGCCACTCGTCGATCTCGGCGAATCGCTTGCCCCCGATCGAGGCGGCGAAGCCCTCCGGCCCCAGCTGGAGGAGGCGGCGCTGCGCGGCCACGTAGTCGCGCGAGCCCATCCCCTCCTCGCACCGGGAGGCGACGATCAGGTTCCCGCCGGGCTCGAGGATCCCCAGCGGCGCCACCATCCCCTTCACCGTCTGGTAGTACGTCTTGTCCAGCGGGTACCCGGCGGCGCTGGTCACCACCGTGCGGAAGCGGTGCGGCACCGGCACGCGCACGTAGCGCTCGACGAAGGCCACCGCCTGCTGGTGGCTGGCCGCCGCCTCGCCGAAGTTCACGAAGGAAGGCCGCCGCTCCTCGTCGATCACCACGTTGGCGGCCCGCACCGGCCCCAGGCGGGAGAGGATCTCCAGCTGCTCCTGGTGCAGCGGGTTTCCCTCCAGCACGCAGTTGTCGGCCAGCGGGTGGGCCATGAACCGCGAGCTGTGGAAGCAGGTGATGGTGTCCTTGTGGGCGACGCCGGGGGCGATCACCTTCCGCCCGCCCGACCAGCCCGCCATGAAGTGCGGCTCGACCAGCCCGGTGGCGATGCGCAGCTCCGCGTCCAAAAAGCGGCGGTCGAGCTTGACGGGCGTCCCCGAGCGGGTGGTGCCCAGGTCGGCGTGGGCGCCGTCGTCGCGCGCGTCGTGGTTCTCCACCCGGAAGGCCTTCAGCACCCAGGGGTCGCCCACCAGCTCCTCGAGCTCCGCGCCGAGGTTGGGACGGTGGAGGCCGGTGGCCACCAGCACCACGATCCTCGCCGGGTCCATCTCCGCCGCGAGCAGGGTCTCGAGCAGCGGCCGGAGCAAGAGCGCGTTG
>DATKAG010000392.1:0-3084 GCA_035498355.1 Myxococcales bacterium
AGCCGTGGCCCTTGTAGTGGTGCTCGCCCCTGGCCAGCTCGAAGCCCTTGTTCTTCTGGGCTCCCCAGTACGCCACGTTCTGCAGGACGCTCTGCTTGCCGTCCGGCCCCTTCACGCCCCTCAGCACCACCTCCCCCTCTCCGTTGCCGAGCTTCGCGTGCCCGTTGGCGCCGTTTCTCTCCCAGAAGATGGGAGCCACCGCCGTTTCGAAGGCGCCCCACTTGACCGGATAGATCTTCCCCATGAGGAACTTGATCGCTTCCTGCTGCTTCGGCGTCACCTTGGTATCGAAGGTCAGCACCGCACCCTTCATCTCGCCCTTGGAGAAGTCGCCGCCCAGATTGTTCCCCGGCTCGAGCCGGCCCGGCTTGCGGCCGGCGCCCCGCTCCCTACTCTCATCGGCCGGGCACGACAAGGGACGCCGCGGCACCGCTTCCTTCGCGGGGACGGACGTCCTATGGTCTGCCACCTGGACGTAGGCGAGGGAGCGCGACATGGCGTCCGCAAGCAAGCTCGGCATCCTGGTCGGCGGTGGCCCGGCTCCCGGGATCAACAGCGTGATCGGCGCCGCTTCCATCCGCGCGCAGCTGGAAGGGGTCGAGGTGGTGGGCATCAAGGACGGCTTCGACCGCATCATGCGCGGCGCTCCGGACGCCGCCGTCCCCCTCACCATGGAAAAGGTGAGCCGGCTCCATTTCCGCGGCGGATCCTTCCTGGGCATCTCCCGCGCCAACCCCACCAAGGACCCCCGGCACCTGGCGGTGGCGCGCGAGGCGCTGGAGCGGCTGGGCGTGGGCATGCTCATCACCATCGGCGGCGACGACACCGCCTTCTCCTCCATGAAGCTCTCCGAGGCCGGGGGCGGGACGCTCCGGGTGGTGCACGTGCCCAAGACCATCGACAACGATCTGGATCTGCCCTTGCACATCGACACCTTCGGGTTCCAGACCGCGCGCCACTGGGGCGTGGAGCTGGTGAAAAATCTCATGGTCGACGCCTACACCACCTCGCGCTGGTACATCGTGGTCTCCATGGGCCGCAAGGCCGGCCACCTGGCGCTGGGCATCGGCAAGGCGGTGGGCGCCACCGTCACACTGATCAGCGAGGAGTTCGGCGAGGGCATTCCCCTCAAGCTCCTGGTCGACACACTGGCGATGTCGGTGGTCAAGCGCCTGGCGCTGGGCCGGCGCGACGGCGTGGCGGTGGTGGCGGAGGGGCTGGCCCTGAGCATCGATCCCAAGGACCTGGCCGGCCTGGAGGAGGTGGAGCGCGACGAGCACGGCCACGTCCGGCTGGCCGAGGTGGACATCGGGGAGATCCTCAAGCGCCAGGTCTCGCGGCGGCTGGCGGGGCTGGGGGTGAAGACCACCCTGGTCTCGAAAAACATCGGCTACGAGCTGCGCTGCGCCGATCCCATCCCCTACGACATGGAGTACACCCGCGACCTGGGCTACTGCGCGGCCAAGTACCTGCTCTCCGGCGGCGACAAGGCGATGGTCTCCATGCAGGGCGGCCGCTTCGTCCCGGTGCCCTTCCACGACCTGATCGATCCGAAGACCGGGCGGGCGCGGGTGCGGCTGGTGGACGTGCGCTCCGACCGGTATGCCATCGCCCGCCGCTACATGATCCGCCTGCGCCGCGACGACTTCGAGGACGCGGAGCTTCTGGGGAAGATCGCCGCCGTCATCAAGCTGACGCCCGAAGAGCTGCGCCGGCAGTTCGAGTACCTGGTGGAGAGCGAGCCGCCGCCGCTCTCCTTCTCCCCGCGGCCCGCGACGGAAAATTGACCCCGCAGGGGGCCGCGGGCATCACCTGGGGATGCGCGCTTCGCGGTCCCTCGTCGGCTGCGCCCTCGCCCTGATCCTTCCGGCGGCCGCGTGGGCGGACGACTCCAACTTCCGCCCCTACATCGTTGGCAGCCGCGCAGCGGGTATGGGGGGCGCCTTCACCGCCCTGGCCGACGACGGATCGGGCCCCTGGTACAACCCCGGCGGGCTGGCCTTCGTCCGCCGCTCGCAGGTCTCCCTCTCCGGCTCGGTCTACGGCGTGGTCAGCGGCAGCAACGCCGACGCGCTGGGCGACGGCCACGACTACACCTTCCGCGACCTGAACATCTTCCCCGTGGCCACCTCGGTAGTGTGGAAGTTCGGCGAGAACGACAAGCCCGAAGGAGACGGGAGCGCGCTGGCCATCAGCGTCTTCGTCCCGGACGCCTTCCGCACCAACGACCGCGACCGGCTGGGCTCGGCGGAGAACGCCTTCTTCGTCTCCCAGGAGAACCAGACCATCTGGACGGGCCTCACCTGGGCGCACCGCTGGGGGCGGCTGGGAATCGGCGCTAGCGGCTACGGGCTCTTCGGCACCAGCCTCACCCAGCTGGAGCTGACGGCCATCAACCCCAACGACTCCAGCGACTTCGTCACCATCACCTCGCGCGCCGACGAGGCCACCTACGGCTTCGTGGCTTCTTTGGGCCTGCGCTGGGACGTGAGCGACTCGGTCAGCCTGGGCCTCTCCGCTTTCTCCCCCGAATGGGGCTGGGGAGACCGGCGCTCGTTCGTGCGCGTGGCCGTGGGCGACAACGTCACGGGGCCGGGCGCTCCCTCCACCGTGGCGGTAGTGAACGCGGAGGACCTGCACGCCACGCCCGCACTCCCGGCGCGGGTCCAGGCGGGAATCGCCTGGGCGAGCGACCGGCTGGCGCTCACCGCCGACGTGATCTGGCTGGCGGGCCGGGAAGTGCGCGACGACGAGGACCGCGCCGCCGAAGGGCTGGACCGGGTGATCAAGCGCAACCCGGTCTTCAACGCCGCCCTGGGGATGGAGTACCGCGCCTCCGACTCCATCCGCCTGCGGGCGGGCTTCTTCACCGACTTCGCCGCCACCGACGAGCCGGTGCGCACGGCCACCGGCACCTCGCCGGTGAACAACACCGGCCACGTCGACCGCTACGGCGGCACGCTCTCCGGAGGCTTCCGCACCGAGCACACCTCGACGGACGTGGGGATCAACCTCTCCTACGGCACGGGGACGGACCTGGTCCCGAACAACCTGGACTTCACGGACCTCAAGCCCACCGAGGCG
>DATKAG010000393.1:0-5597 GCA_035498355.1 Myxococcales bacterium
CCACCAGGCGCGCGAACGCGGCCTTGTCGCCTCCCCCCGCGGCGCGCGCCCACTCCGCTTCATCGGCGGGGCAGGCCAGTCGGACCAACTCGGTGGAGGGCGCCAAGGGCAAGGGAAGCGAGAGTGCCGTGTCCACGGGGGCTTCTACGGCCGTTCAGGGGAAGTATTTCATGTCAGCCAAGCGTTCGCCCGACCAGCAGGCAGGCGAGCCCGAGCGCCAAGGGAACGAGGGTGCATAACGCACCCACCCAGAAGAATCGCCAGAACGGAATTTTCCCTGCTTTCCCGGCCAGTTCGAGCACGATCAGGTTGGCGACGGAAGCCACGGGCGTGAGGTTCCCGGCCAGGGTGGAAACGAGGGCCAGCGAGAGCCAGCCGAGGTGCGGATCGGCCATCTTCGGCACCCAGTGCGCGGCCAGGAGCACGAACGGCACGTTGCTGACCACCTGACAGGCGACGACGGTGAAGGCCCCGAACCGCAGCGTCTGTTGCGTTGCGTCATGGCCGAGCGCAGGGGCGATCGCGCCGTGGATCTTCTCGGCGATCCCCGCCTGGACGACGCCGTGGGTGACCACGAAGAGGCCGGCGAAGAAGAGCAGCAGCGTGCCGTCGACCTGGGCGAACATCTCCTTCGGCGGCTGCCTGGAGAGCGCGAGCAGCAGTGCCGCGCCGGTCATGGCCGTCCAGGCCAGGCTGTAGCCGAGGAGAAAGCCCAGCACGACGAGGGCGAGGGTGCCTGCGCACAGCCAGACCAACGGACGATCGAGGGGAGGCGGTGGAACCTCCATGGCGACCGGCTTCCAGGCCAGCTCGCGGCGAAAGACGGCGAGGAGGATCGCCAGCACGGCCCCCAGCGAGAGCAGGGCGGGGAGCAGCAGGGCCTTGCTGAACTGCGCATAGGGGATCCCGCTCAGCGTCCCGATCAGCATGTTCTGCGGGTTGCCGGTGAGGGTGGCCACCGACCCGGCGTTGGAGGCGAAGGCCAGCGCCAAAAGATACGGCAGCGCCGGCAACGCCGCGGACTCCACCAGCGCCAGCACCAGCGGGGTGCACATCACGCAGACGGTGTCGTTCACCAGCAGCGCGGAGAGCGCGCCCGACACGAAGACCAGGACGGCGAGCAGGGCCCGCGGCCCATGCGCGCGGCGGAGCGCGGCCCAGGCCACCCAGCGGAAGATCGACGCCCGGGCCATCACGCTGGTGATCACCATCATCCCCAGGAGCAGCACCAGCGTGTCCCAGGAGATGGCGTCCCGGTACACCTGCTCCGGCGTGAGCACCCCGAAGGCCACCATCGCCACGGCCCCCGCCACCGCTCCGCCGGGGCGATCGAGCTTGAGGAACGGGAGCTCGGTGCCCGCCAGAAACAGGTACGTGGCGACGAAGATGATCGGCGCGGCGAGCACTTCGCGAAGCTGAAGCATGTGTGAGAAGAATGGGCAATGCTTCCGACCTATCCGGACCTTTCCGGGCGCACCGCGCTGGTCACCGGCGCCTCCAGCGGCATCGGCCGCGGCATCGCCGAGGCGTTCGTGGACCAGGGGATGAGGGTGCTGGGGCAAGGGCGCACGCAGGCGGGGCCCGGGCGCACGGTGCGCTTGCAGGCGGACCTCGGCAGCGAAGAGGGCTGCCGCGAGCTGGCGCGGGCCGCAGGGAACGTCGAGGTGCTGGTGCACTCGGCGGGCATCTACAACGCGGGGCCCATCGCCTCGCTGGGCGCCGCCACGCTGGAGGAGATGTTCCGGGTGAACACCTTCTCCGCCTTCTACCTGGTGCGCGAGCTCTTGCCCCGGGGCCTGCGCAACGTGGTGCTCATCGGCAGCACCGCCGGCCAGCGCGGGGAGCCGGGCCACTCCCACTACGCCGCGTCCAAGGGCGCCCTGCAGTCGATGATGATGTCCATCGCCCAGGAGCTGGCCCCCCGGGTGCGGGTGAACCTGGTCTCGCCGGGCTGGGTGCGCACCCCCATGGCGGAAGAGGCGCTGCAGCGCATCGGGCCGGCGCTTCTGGCGACCATCCCCAACCGCCGGGTGGCCGAAGTTTCGGACGTGGTGAACGCCGTCCTCTTCCTCGCCAGCGACGCCTCCTCCCACCTGATCGGGCAGGATCTCTGTGTCTCGGGCGGCGCGCTCTTGCCGGTGCCGCGCGGGCAGGTGAAGCCGGCGTGAGGCTGGGGGCGCGAGAGCTGCGCGGCCGCGCCAGGCAGGCGCGCGCCCATTACCGAAGCTGCGATCTCTGCGGGCACGATTGCAAGGTGGATCGCACCCGCGGGCCCGCCGGCGTCTGCCAGGAGGGGGACGGGCTCTTCCTCGCCGGCGCCGGCATCCACCACGGCGAGGAGCCGCGGCTCGTGCCCTCGGGGCTGGTGCTGATCGCCGGGTGCAACCTGGCCTGCCAGGGCTGCGAGACCTGGGAATTCTCCCTGGAGCGCAAAGGCGCGGTGCGGACCTCGCCGGAAGAGCTCGCGGCGCTCTTGCTCGACCTGGAGAAGCGGGGCGCGCGCAACGCCAACTTCGTCACGCCCACCCACGTGCTGCCCGCCTTGCTCGAGGGCCTGGCTTTGGCGGCGGAGCACGGGCTCTCGCTGCCCGTGGTGTGGAACTGCGGGGGATACGAGAGCGTGGAGGCCCTGCGCCTGCTGGATGGGGTGGTGGACGTCTACCTGCCCGACGCCAAGTACGGCGACGACGCGGCCGCCTTCGAGCTCTCGGGCTGTACGGGCTACACCCGGGCGCTGCGGGCCTCGCTCGCGGAGATGGCCCGGCAGGCGGAGGTGATCGTCCGCCACCTGGTGCTCCCCGCGAACGCCGCCGCGGCGGAGAAGCTGATGCCGCTGATCGCCGGCGTCTCGCCCGACCTCTGCGTCAACGTCCTCTCCCAGTACCGGCCGGCCTTCCGCGCGGGGCGCTTCCCGCTGATCGCCCGCGGGGTCACCGCCGAGGAGGTGGCGGCGGCGGTTCGGGCCGCGCGCGCCTCCGGGCTGCGCAACGTCCTGGTGGACGGCAAGCCGGTCTGACGGCTTGTCGATTGCGCGGGGCGCGGTAGAGTCCGCCCGGATGCGCAGCCCGGTGCAACTCGGGGAACATCCGGCGCAAACGGTGTTCGACGGCGCGATCGGGCTCGCCCTCGCCGCCGGTGTGCCCCTGCGCCTGAGCGGGCCGCTGGCTTCGGCCGATCTGGCCCTGGCCCTGGCGGCGGTGAAGCTGGGCGGCGACCCGGATCCGGCCCGCGAGCTGCTCTCCCGCGAGGGTCCGGTGGAGCTCTCGTTTCCCCATCCCCGCGCCGGGGTGCACGTCCTCGAGCTTCCCCACCCCGGGCTGGTGGCGCGTGCCCTCTGGACGCTCTCCTGGCCGCTGGCGCTGTTGGGCAGGCCGAGCGAGCTGCGGCTGCGCGGGCCCAACCACAACGACGGCCAGCCCACCTTCCACGACCTGCGGCTGGGCTGGGCGCACCTGGCGGCGCAGTTCGGCCTGAAGATCGGCCTGGAGCTGACGCAGGCGGGATTCGGCAGCGAGGAAGGGGAGATCGTCGCCGCCCTCGATCCCGCGCCTGCCCTCACTCCCTTGCGCGCGGTCCACCGGGGGCTGCTCCGCCAGGTGGGCGTGATCGCGGCGGTGGGCGGCGGGCGCTACGAGGCCGCCCTGGAGGCCGCGGAGCGGGTGGTGCGGGAGATGCGCCGCCGCGGGGTGATCGCCGAGGCCGAGAGGGTGCCGTTGCCCCTGGCCGCCTCCTCCGCCGCCCGGGGACGCTGGGCGCTCACCGCCACCGCCGAGTTCGAGAACAGCGTGGTGACGGTCTCCACCCTGGGGCAGACGCCCGCGCCGGCGGAGCCGGAGCAGGGCGATCGGCTGGCGGAGCGGCTGGCCCGCTTCCTCGGGCGAAGGGGAGCTTTGGACGCGTCGATGGGGGAGCGGCTGCTCCTCCCCAGTTGCCTCTGCGCGGGCGGCCTGGGGGCGCGCGCCGGGGCGCCGCCGAGCTGCCACTACACCGCCAGCGAGATCACCTCAGGCCTGCTGGAACTGGCCACCCTCGCCCGGCAAGCGCTGCCGGTGCGGGCGGTGGTGGACGGCGCCGAGGGCGAGGAGGGCGTGATCGTGGTGGCCCCGCAGGCATGATCGCGCTGGTCTGCGCCGCAATCCTCGACCTCGTCTTCTCCGGGGGGCGGGTGATCGACGGCTCCGGGGCGCCCTGGTTCCGCGCCGACGTGGGGATCCGCGGCGATGCCATCGTCGCCGTCGGGGACCTCTCCGGGCGCAAGGCCAGGCGGCGGATCGAGCTTGGGGACCTGGCCGTCGCGCCCGGGTTCATCGACCTGTTGGGGCAGAGCGAGCTGAACGCGCTGGTCGATCCGCGCGAGGAGTCGAAGGTCCGCCAGGGCATCACCACCGAGCTGACCGGCGAAGGGATCTCGCCCGCGCCCATGAACGCGGCCTGGATCCACGAGCAGGAGGCCTGGCTGCGGAAGATGAAGCTGAAGATCGACTGGACCGACCTGGCCGGCTACTTCCGCCGCCTGCGCAAGGCCCGCCCCAGCATCAACGAGGCGGTGCTGGTGGGCGCGGCCCAGGTGCGGGGGATCGTCCTCGGGTTCTCCGACGTGCAGCCGGACGCGAAGCAGCTCGCCCGGATGGAGAAGCTGGTGGACCTGGCCATGCGCCAGGGCGCCTTCGGGGTGTCGAGCGGCCTCATCTACCAGCCCGGCAGCTTCGCCAGGACGCCGGAGCTGATCGCCCTGGCCAGGGTGGCCGCCAGGCACCGGGGCATCTACGCCAGCCACATCCGCAGCGAGTCGCGCAAGGTGCTGGAGGCGCTGGACGAGGCCTTCGCCATCGCCCGCGAGGCCAGGGTGCCGGTGGAGATCTGGCACCTCAAGGTCTCCGGCCGGGCGAACTGGGGGCGGATGAAGGAGGTGGTGGCGCGGGTTCTGGCGGCGCGCGCCGCAGGCCTGGACGTGACCGCCGACACCTATCCCTGGACCGCCAGCGCCAACGGCCTCGACGCCAGCATCCCCGACTGGGCGCACGAGGGAGGGGTGGACGCGATGATCGCCCGCATCCGCGACCCGGAGCAGCGGGCCCGGATGATCCGGGAGATCGAGCCGGAGCTGCGGGCGGAGGACATCCTCTTGCTCTCCGCCGTCAGCCCCGGGGCGCAGAAGATGACGGGCAAGCGGCTGGACGCGGCGGCGCGGGAGATGGGCGAGAGCCCGGCGGAGGCGCTGCTCGACCTGGTGGCGATGGACGAGGCGAACATCGGGGTGGCGCGCTTCGGGATGAGCGAGGAGGACGTCAGGCTGGCGCTCGCCCAGCCCTGGGTGGCCATGGACACCGACTACGGGGCGATGGGCATCGACGGCCCCCTCGCCCAGGGAGGCAGCGCGCACCCGCGGGCCTTCGCCACCACCGCCCGGATCCTCGGGCACTACGCCCGCGACGAGCGGCTCTTCAGCGTGGAGGAGGCGGTGCGCAAGATGACCTCGCTGCCGGCGCGGCGGCTGGGGCTGCAGGACAGGGGGCTGATCCGGGTGGGGATGAAGGCGGACCTGGCGATCTTCGACCCCGGAACCGTGAAGGACACGGCCACCTTCGAGAGGCCGA
>DATKAG010000394.1:0-13660 GCA_035498355.1 Myxococcales bacterium
CCCTCCCGAGGAGGACCAGCTCGCGCTCAAGCTCAGCGACCGGCACGCGGAGCGGCTGCGCGAGCTGTCCGCTGGGAAGCACACCCTGGACGTCTGGATCTACCGGCAGTCCGGCGACGCGGATGCTCCCGTGCCGCTGGCGGCCGGCGAGCTGGTGGTGCGCAAGTGACTCCGGGGTGCTAAGACACGCCGCGCCGAGGACGGAGAGCCATTGGACTTCGAGCTGAACGAGAGCCAGCGCAAGCTGGTGGCGATGGTGCGCGACTTCTGCATCCGGGAGGTGAAGCCGCACGCCCAGGAGTGGGATCGGGAGGAGCGCTTCCCCCACGAGGTGGTCAGGCACCTGGGTGAGCTGGGCCTTCTGGGGATGACCGTTCCCGAGGAGCTGGGGGGCTCCGCCCTGGACACGGTCTCGGTGGCCTGCGTGGTGGAGGAGATCGCCCGCTGGGACGGCTCCTTGGCCCTCACCGTCGCCTCGCACAACGGGCTGGGCACCTCGCACCTGCTCCGCTTCGGCAGCCAGGAGCTGCGCCAGCGCTTCATTCCCGAGATCGCTTCCGGCCGCAAGCTGGCCGCCTGGGGGCTGACCGAGCCGGGCAGCGGCTCCGACGCCGCGGCGATGCGCACCACGGCCGTGCGCAAGGACGGCGGCTGGGTGCTGAACGGGGCGAAGATGTTCATCACCCAGGGGAGCGTGGGCGACGTCTTCGTGGTCCTCGCCCTGGACGAGCCGGAGAAGAAGCAGAAGGGCGTCACCGCCTTCCTCCTGGAGAAGGGGTTGAAGGGCTTCTCCCAGCGCCCCCTGCACGGGAAGCTGGGCATGCGCTCCAGCGACACCGCGGAGCTGGTGCTGGAGGACGTCTTCGTGGAGGACTGGCGCCGGATCGGCGCGGTGGGCGGCGGCTTCGTCGACACCCTGAAGATCCTGGACAAGGGCCGGATCACCATCGGGGCCCTGAGCGTCGGGCTGGCCCGGGGGGCCCTGGAGGAGAGCCTCGCCTACGCCAAGGAGCGGAAGGCTTTCGGCAGGCCCATCGCCGACTTCCAGGCCCTGCGCTGGATGATGGCGGACATGGCCACCGAGCAGGACGCCGCCCGCCTCCTGGTGCTGCGCGCCGCCCGGCTCTGCGACCTGGGCAAGCCGTACACCCAGGAGGCGGCGATGGCGAAGCTCTTCGCCAGCGAGGCCGCCTGCCGGGCCGCCGCCTGCGGGGTGCAGATCCACGGCGGCTACGGCTTCACCAAGGAGTTCCCGGTCGAGCGCATCTACCGCGACGTCAAGCTCTGCACCATCGGCGAGGGCACCAGCGAGATCCAGCGCATGGTGATCGCCCGCGAGCTGCTCAAGGCATGAGCGCCGCGGGCGAACGCGTGCTGGCCGGGGATGTCCGCGCCGCCGCGCGCCTGATGCGCATGATCGACGACGCCCGGCCGGAAGCGGAGGCGCTGTTGCGCGAGCTCTGGCCCCGCACCGGGCGGGCGCAGATGGTGGGCATCACCGGGAACCCCGGGGCGGGCAAGAGCACGCTGGTCGATCGCCTGGTGGCGCACCTGCGCGCCAGGGGCAAGACGGTGGGCGTGCTGGCGGTGGATCCCACCAGCCCCTTCACCGGCGGCGCCATCCTCGGCGACCGCATCCGCATGCAGGACCACGCCCTGGACACCGGCGTGTTCATCCGCTCGCTGGCCACTCGCGGGCAGCTGGGCGGCCTCTCCCGCGCCACCTCCGACTGCGCCCGGGTGCTGGACGCGATGGGCAAGGACGTGATCCTCATCGAGACCGTCGGGGTGGGGCAGGACGAGGTGGAGATCTGCCGGCTGGCCCACACCACGGTGGTGGTGGTGGTCCCCGGGCTGGGCGACGACATCCAGGCCATCAAGGCCGGCATCCTGGAGGTGGCCGACCTCTTCGCGGTGAACAAGAGCGACCGCGAGGGCGCCGACCGCACCGTGCGCGACCTGCGCTCGATGCTGGAGCTGAACCACGCCCTGGGCAAGGACCAGGGCGGTCACGAGATCGCCATCGTCAAGTGCGTCGCCACCCGCGACGAGGGGGTGGGGGAGGTGTGGGGGGCCATCGAGGCGCACTACAGGTTCCTCCAGTCCGGCCCCGGCCTGTTGCGGCGGGAGGCGCAGCGGGCGAAGAGCGAGCTGGTGGAGGTGCTGCGCGACCGCCTGCTCCGGGTGGCCCTGGAGAGGCTCGCCCAGAACGGCGCCCGCCTCGACGACCTGGCGCTGCGCATCGCCCGGCGCGAGACCGACCCCTATACCGTGGCCGACGAGGCCGCGCGCTTCTGATCCCTCCCGTGCCCGAGCTGACCGACCAGGAACGGGTCGACCTCCTCACCTCCAGGCTGGGGCTGCCGAAAGGCGCGCTCCTCCCGGAGCTGGCGCTGGAGGCGCTGCGGCACGGGAGCTACGCGCACGAGCGATCGCTCGCCTCGGGGCGGGAGGCGCTGCGCTCCAACGAGCGGCTGGAGTTCCTGGGAGACGCGGTGCTCGGGTTCCTCATCGCCCGCCGCGCCTACGAGCTCTTCCCCGACGGCTCGGAGGGCGAGCTGACCCGGCTGCGGGCGGGGCTGGTGCGCGAGGAGTCGCTGGCGATCGCCGCCCGCCACCTGGGCCTGGGGGAGCTGCTTTTGCTCGGGCGGGGCGAGGAGCGCAGCGGGGGCAGGGAAAACGCCGCCCGGCTCGCCGACGCGCTGGAGGCGGTGATCGCGGCGGCGCTCCTTTCCTGTGGGCTGGAGAGCACGCAGGAGCTGGTGGAGCGGGTGCTGGGGCCCCTGCTCACCCAGAGCGATCTCTCGCGCGACCCCAAGACCGAGCTGCAGCAGCTCTTCCAGAGCCGCCGGCGCACGCCCCAGTACCGGGTGCTGACCGTGGCGGGCCCGGACCACGCCCGCTCCTACGAGGTGGAGGTGCGGCTGGACGGGACGGCGCTGGGGCGGGGCAGCGGGCGGAGCAAGAAGGAGGCGGAGCAGGCGGCGGCCCGGGCGGCGCTGGCGGCGCCCGAGGTGCTGGAGCGGGCGCTGATCGACGAGCCGGTGCAGGTGGTGCCGCCCGATCCGCGCTGGGGCGCGCTGGCGGCGGAGGAGGCCGCCCGCCTGCGGGGGATGCTGCCCGAGGCCGAGGTGGAGCACGTGGGCAGCACCGCGGTGCCCGACCTGGAGGCGAAGCCGGTGATCGATCTGCTGGTGGGCCTGCGCGGCCTGCCGCCTTCGCTGCGGCTGCCCGATTACGAGCCGCTGGGCGAGGCGGGGGTGGCCGGCCGTCTCTACTTCCGCAAGCGCGGGCCGGTCTCCTTCAACGCCCAGGTGGTGGAGCTGGGAGGCCCTCTCTGGCGCGATGCCCTGGTGCTGCGCGACTACCTGCGGGCGCACCCGGAGGAGTGCGAGCGCTACGCCGCCAAGAAGCGGGAGACCGTCTCCTCCGGCGCCAACACGCTCCTCCGCTACTCCGACGAGAAGGCGGGCCTGGTGGTGGAGATGCTGGACCGCGCCCGGCGCTGGGCGGGCACCTGATCCTTGTGGAGCGGGCGGCGCTTCGCTATTTTGCGCGCCCCTATGCGCATTCGAACCGCCATCTGCCTCGCCGTGGCGCTGGCCTCCTGCAAGGACGAGGCGGCGCCCGCCAAGAGCGCACCCGCGCAGCAGCAGGCTCCGCAGGAGCTCAACGCAAAGGACGTGATCCGCATGTCGAACATCCCCGAAGGAAAGGGCGACCTCTACGCCGTCTTCCAGACCAGCCGCGGCAACATCGTGGTCAAGCTGTTCGAGAAGGACGCGCCCAAGACGGTGGCGAACTTCGTCGGCCTGGCCAGCGGGAAGCAGGAGTGGATCGATCCCCGCACCGGCCAGAAGAGCAAGGCGAAGCTCTACGACGGCACCGTGTTCCACCGGGTGATCCCGCAGTTCATGATCCAGGGCGGCGATCCGCTGGGCACCGGCACCGGCGGGCCGGGCTACCGCTTCGAGGACGAGTTCCAGAGCGGGCGCAAGTTCGACAAGCCGGGCCTTTTGGCCATGGCGAACGCCGGCCCCAACACCAACGGCTCGCAGTTCTTCATCACCGAGGTGCCCACCCCGCACCTGAACAACCGGCACACCATCTTCGGCGAAGTGGTGAAGGGCGGGGACCTGGTGCCGCAGATCGCCCGGGCGGGGAACGCCCAGACCAAGCTGGAGCACGTGGAGATCGTCCGCAGCGAGACGGTGCCGTAGGCGCTTGGCGGGGCCGCCTCACCGCGCCGGGTTCGTGGCCATCGTCGGGCGGCCCAACGTCGGCAAGAGCACGCTGCTCAACCGGCTTCTGGGGCAGAAGCTGGCCATCGTCAGCCCCAAGCCGCAGACCACCCGCGGGCGCATCCTGGGGGTGGTGACCCGTCCGGACGCGCAGGTCGCCTTCCTCGACACGCCCGGCCTGCACACCGCCAAGGGCGGCTTGAACCAGCGGATGGTGGAGCAGGCGCAAAGGGCCCTGGCCGACGCGGACGTGGCCCTCTTCCTCATCGAGGCGGGATCCCCGGCCATCGACGCGGCCACCCGCAAGGCGCTGGAGCAGGTGAAGGGCGCGGGCAAGCCGGTGTTCCTGGTGATCAACAAGATCGACCTCCTTCCCCGGGCGCGCCTCTTGCCCCTGATCGACCGGTGGAAGGACCTGCACGGCTGGGCGGAGATCTACCCGCTCTCGGCGCTCAAGGGAGAGAACGTGGCGGGCCTCCTCGACGCCCTGGTCGCCCGGCTCCCGGAAGGTCCCGCGCTCTTTCCCCCCGAGCAGTGGACGGACTTGCGGGAGCGGGATCTGTGCGCGGAGCTGATCCGCGAGCAGCTCCTGCGGCAGACCGGGCAGGAAGTGCCCTACAGCGCGGCGGTGCTGGTGGACCGGTTCGACGAGTCCCGGCGGGAAGAGGGCGCGAGAGGCCTGGTGCGGATGTCGGCGACGGTGCTGGTGGAGCGCGAGAGCCAGAAGGCCATCGTCATCGGCAAGGGCGGGATGCGCCTGAAAGAGATCGGCACCCGGGCGCGCAAGGAGATGGAGCGCCTGCTCCAGGCGAAGGTCTACCTGGAGCTGTTCGTGCGGGTGGAGCCCGGCTGGACGCGCAGCGCCAAGGGGCTGCGCCGCGCCGGCTACGAAGGCTGACCGCGCTTGTAGAGCGAGCGGAGGAGGATCGCCGCGCCGGCGATCTCGCCCAGCACCACGTAGAGGTTCTCCGCGCTCAGCCTGAAGTGCTCGAGCACGGTCCGGAAGTACGCCTTGGGGAAGCGCCCGTCGAAGGCCGGGTAGAAGATGGCCAGCCAGATGGAGGAGTCGGGGCCTGCGCCGGTGAACACCTCGCCGGCGATGTCCAGGGCCAGGTGGGTGGCCACGCCCGCCGCCACCGCCCATACCGCCTTGTGGCGGGAAAGGGTGGCCGCGGCCAGGAGCGCGAGGAAGAAGAGTCCGCAGTGCCCGAAACTGCGCGAGCCGCGGATGAGCGCGTCCGGGTGGCCCTCGCTCCACAAGAGGCCGTAGAAGAGCGGCTTGTCGATCAGGTCCGGGAGCAGGCAGCCCAGGGCCAGCCACCCGGCGGGAAGGCGGCGGCGCAAGGGTCCGAGGAGGCGCGGGCCGATCCCGACGTGGCCGAGGACGAACAAATCAGAAGTCGATGCTCGCGGAAACCACGCCGACCGGGGAGGTGACCTCGGTCTTCTTCGGCTGGGCCATCCCCACCAGCGCCTGGAGCTGGATGGTGCGGGTGACCATCCAGGAGATGGCCGGACCCACCGTCAGGTCGTAGTCGCGGCCGGTGGAGGGAACGACGGGCTGCTCCTCGTCCTCCACCTCGGCCTGCAGGCGGAAGTCGATGCCCGCGCGCACCGCTTCGTTGAAGCGCCAGCCGGCCCAGGCCTTCCCCTCCACGTCCTTGCCGTTCTCGCCCCCGGTCTCGATCCCGAACACCCCGTCCAGGATCAGCTCGAACTGCCCGAAGCGGCGGCCCACCGCGAGGAGGAATTCCACTTCCCCTTCGTCCGGATGGAAGCCCACGGTCTTGAACCGGACGCCACCCGCCATGTCCACCCCGTGGGAGAGCTGGTTGAGGAACTGGTAGCGGACGCGCGCCGCCGGTCCCTGCGCCCCGGACTGGAAGTAGGCCCCTACGTCGGCCCCGAGGTTCTCGATCGGCGTCCAGGCGACGGTTCCAGTGAAGCTGGAAGAGGCGCTGTCGCTCTTCTCCGTGGCCACCCCCGACCCTGTGAGGCGCACCGTTCCCTTCGGGGGCACGGCGGGGGCGTCCGTCAGCAGGGTATCGCGATCGAGGCCCTGGGCGGAGGCTGCCGAAGCGGCGAGGAAGAGGGCGGCGAGAGCGCGCATGGCGGGCGAGCCTCCCCGAGCGGCCCGGCGCAGTCAAGGCCGAATCCGTTGACGCCGTACAATCGCTCTGCGATACCCCCGCTCTCGTGCCGCGCCGCTACTTCATTCACACTTTCGGCTGCCAGATGAACGAATCGGACTCGCAGCGCATGTCCGAGGCGCTGGCCCGGGCCGGCTGGCTTCCGGCCCCCGCCGCGGAGGGGGCCGACCTGGTGCTGGTGAACACCTGCGCCATCCGGGAGAAGGCGGAGGACAAGCTCTTCTCCGCCCTGGGCCGCTACCGCCTGCTCAAGGCGCAGCGGGGCGTCCGCATCGGGGTGGCGGGCTGCGTGGCGCAGCAGGAGAAGGAGCGGCTGCTGCAGCGGGCGCCCTTCCTCGACTTCGTGCTCGGGCCCGACCACCTGGACAAGGTCCCCGATCTGGCGGAAAGGGGCGGCGTCGAGACGGATTTCCTCGACACCGAGCAGTACCTCTTCCCCCAGGCCGATCCGGAGTCCAGCCGGGGCAGGGCGACGGCGTTCGTCACCGCCATGAAGGGCTGCGACAACGTCTGCTCCTTCTGCGTGGTCCCCCACACCCGCGGGCGCGAGGTCTCGCGGCCGTACGGGGAGATCGTGCGCGAGATCGCCGCGCTGGCGGCGGTGGGCGTCCGGGAGGTCACGCTCATCGGCCAGAACGTGAACTCCTACGCCGGCGGGTGCACGTTCGCGCAGCTCATCCGCAGGGCCGCCGCCGTCCCGGGCATCCTGCGCATCCGCTTCACCACCTCGCACCCGATGGACCTCTCCCCGGAGCTGGTGCGCTGCTTCTTCGAGGTGCCCCCGCTCATGCCCCACTTCCACCTCCCGGTGCAGCACGGCGCGGATGCCGTCTTGCTGAGGATGCGGCGGCGGTACACCATTGCCGAATACCAGGAGCGCATCAACGCCCTGCCCGGGGACCTGGCCTTGACCAGCGACATCATCTGCGGGTTTCCCGGGGAGACCGAGGACGAGCACCAACAGAACCTCGAGTTCCTCCGGCGAACGCCGTACGACAACCTCTTCTCCTTCGTCTACAGCCCGCGCCCGCACACCGGCGCCGTCCTCAAGCTCGAAGAGTGGGGTGCGGTGCCCCGTCCGGTGGCCCTCCGCCGCCTGGAAGAGGTGCAGCGGCTGCAGATGGAACGTACGCTCTCGCGCCGGCGCGCCCGGGTGGGCGGCACGGTGGAGGTGCTCGCCGAGGAGCCTGGATTCGGCCGCTCGCGGGAGAACTGGACGGTGCACTTCGCGGGCGACGCCGCGCCCGGCGACCTGGTCCGGGTCCGGGTGGAAGCCGCCAGCCTGGCGTCGCTGCGCGGCGTGCAGGTGGAGATCGCCGACCGCGCTCCCCGCCAGGAGCGAGCGGCGCGGCGCCTCCTGGTGGTGTCGGCGTAGTGCTCCCCCTCGTCGCGCTCGTCGGCCGTCCCAACGTGGGCAAGTCCACGCTCTTCAACCGCATCGTGGGCAAGCGGCTGGCCATCGTGGAGGACGTTCCGGGGGTGACGCGCGATCGCCAGTACGCAGAAGCCAGCCAGGGGACCAAGCGTTTCCGGGTGGTGGACACCGGCGGGTTCACCCCGCACAGCGACGAGCAGCTGGTGCGCGCCGTCCGCGAGCAGGCGGAGGCGGCGGTGCGCGAGGCGGACGCGGTGGTGCTGGTGGTGGACGCGGTGGAGGGGCTCTCCGGCGCCGACCGCGAGCTGGCCCGCCTGCTGCGCAAGGGAGGCAAGCCGGTCTTCCTCGCCGCCAACAAGGTGGACTCCAACCGGCGCCAGGAGGCGCTGGACCTGGGCGAGCTGCACGCCGAAGGCTTCGACGTCTTTCCCCTCAGCGCCGAGCACGGCCGGGGCGTGGACGAGCTGCTGGACGCGGTGGCGGCGAAGCTGCCCGAGGCGGCGGCGGCCGAGGAGGGCGCTGACGCGATCCACCTGGCGGTCCTGGGCCGCCCCAACGTAGGGAAGAGCACGCTGCTCAACCGGCTCCTGGGCGAGGAGCGCTTCGTCGCCTCGGCCATGCCCGGCACCACCCGCGACGCGGTGGACGAGGAGCTCCTCTGGAAGGGTCGCAGGTTCGTGCTCACGGACACGGCCGGCCTGCGCAAGAAGCGGCAGGTGGTGGACAAGGTGGAAGTCTTCTCCGCCCAGCGCGCCTTGCGCGCGGTGGAGCGGGCCGACGTGGTGGTGGTGCTCACCGACGCCACCCAGCTGGGCGT
Organism: Myxococcales bacterium; assembly: GCA_035498355.1. Classification (GTDB taxonomy): domain Bacteria; phylum Myxococcota; class Myxococcia; order Myxococcales; family 40CM-4-68-19; genus 40CM-4-68-19. The sequence continues at coordinate 8,584 of DATKAG010000394.1, forward strand.
TGACCAGGACGCGCGCATCGCCGCCCAGGCGGAGGAGCGGGGCCGGGCCGTCATCCTCTGCGTGAACAAGTGGGACCTGGTGAAGGACAAGGAAGTCGAGGCCCGGCGGCTCAAGGAGGAGGCGCAGAGGCACCTGCAGCACGTCGGCTTCGCGCCCATGCTCTTCGTCAGCGCCTTGACTGGCTCCAAGGTGCACGAGCTCCTGGAACTGGCAGCGGAGCTGCGGGACGAGGCCGCGACCCGCATCCCCACCCCGCAGCTCAACGGCTGGGTACAAGAGATGCAGGACCAGCATCCGGCGCCGCTCTTCCGCGGCTTCCCCGTGCGCTTCAGCTATGCCTGGCAGGTGGGGACGCGGCCGGTGACCATCGCCATCCAGTGCAACCGGCCCCAGGCGGTGGACGACGCCTACCGGCGCTTCCTCCTCCACCGGCTGCAGGAGCGCTTCGGCCTGCGGGTCCCGGTCCGCCTCGTCTTCCGGCAAAAGAGCCGCGCCACGCCACGGGGATCGGGAGCGCGGCGGTGAGCGCGGTCCACGATCTCGGCGCCCGCAACATCGACAGCCCCTTCCTCTGGGGCGCCTTCCTGGTGGGCGTGGTGGTGGTGCTCGCCGTGGATCTGAAGATCAGTTCCCGGGACTCGGACTCCACCTTCAGGGAGGCGGTGTGGTGGAGCGTCTTCTGGATCGTCCTCTCGGTGGGATTCGGCTTCTTCGTCTGGTTCCACTACGGCGGGGAGCAGGGCCTGGAGTTCTTCGCCGGGTACCTGCTGGAGAAGTCGCTCTCGGTCGACAACCTCTTCGTCTTCGTCCTCCTCTTCCGCAGCTTCGCCATCCCGCCCCGCTACCAGCACCGGGTGCTCTTCTGGGGCGTATTGGGCGCCATCCTCCTGCGCGGCACCTTGATCCTGGCCGGGGTGGCGCTGGTGCGCCGCTTCCATTGGATCCTGGCGGTCTTCGGGGCCATCCTCGTCTACACGGCCTGGAAGATCCTCTTCCAGAAGGACGAGGGAGAGGCCGAGCCGCGGGACAACGCGGTGGTGCGCTGGCTGGCGAGGAACATGCCCATGACCAGCACCATCGAGGGCCCGCGCTTCTTCGTCCGCCGGGCCGGCAGCCTCCTGGCCACCCCGCTGCTCCTGGCGCTGTTCGCGGCGGAGATCACCGACCTGATCTTTGCTCTCGACTCCATCCCCGCCGTCTTCGCCGTCACCGACGACCCCTTCCTGGTCTTCTCCAGCAACATCTGCGCGGTGCTCGGCCTGCGCGCGCTCTACTTCGTGGTCCGTGGCGCCCTCACCCGCCTGCGCTACCTCAAGCCGGGGCTGGCGGGGATCCTCATCTTCGTGGGGCTGAAGATGATGCTCTTCAAGTGGGTCGACCTGCCCACCGGCACCTCGCTTTTGATCATCGCCGCCATCCTCGGGGCGGCCCTGGTGGTCTCCTGGATGCGCCCCGTCCCGCCCGACGAGCCCGGCTGAACTTTTCTGTCCCGGAGGATCGGGCCCCGGTGTCCATCGCCACAGGAAGGAGCGCCTGCGGCGCTGTACAAGACCTGGGGACCGGCCATCTACCGGCGGTGCCTGCGCCTCTTGCGGGACGCGGAAGCGGCGCGGGAGGCCACCCAGGAGGTGTTCCGCAAGGCGTCTCCTCGCCGGAGAAGCTCGCCGACCCGGACACGGCGCTGCCCTTCGGCTCGATCCGCGCGACCCCGCGGCGCGGCAGGCGATCGAGGCCAGCATCGCCGCCTCCTTCAGCGCCTTCGAGGACGACGACGAGGACGGCGCGGACGATCGCGGCCATCACGACGGCGGCGACGACCAGGGGAACGACGATGGGGGCGACGACGACCACGGCCACGACGACGGGGGCGGGCATCACTGAACGGGGATTCCCCTCCTGTCCCCGGAGCGGAGCGGTGCGGGAGCCTTCGCGGCCCGCACCGCTCTTGCTTTGGCGGGTATCCAACCCCCCGAAACCTGACCGCATGCCCGGACCTGGACCCGAACCCGGACCTGGACCCGAGGCGGCGAATGTCGCCGGGCCCTGAACCTGGGCGAATCCCAAACCGCGACACACGGGATCCCCCGTACCTTGCACCGGGACGTTCGCAGGCGCAGCCTAGAGACGATGTGCCGCATGGCGGGCTACGTCGGACCGGCGCTCCGGGTCGGGGAGATCGTCTCCTCTCCCTCGCACTCGCTGCTCATCCAGAGCTACCGCCCGCGCGAGATGCAGGCCGGCACGGTGAACGCCGACGGCTACGGCGCGGCGCTCTGGCTCGACGACGGCAAACCCGAACCCGCGCTCTACCGTACGGCGGCGCCCATCTGGGCCGACCCGAACCAGCGCTGGATGGACGAGCGGCTGATCGTCCGCTCGCTGATCGCCGCCGTGCGCTCGGCCACCCCGGGCATCGGCTTCGAGCTGAACAACGTGCAGCCCTTCACCCGCGGCCGCACCGGCTTCGCCCACAACGGCTTCATCACCGACTTCCGCCACGGGGCGCAGCGCGCGCTGCGGGAGGGGCTGGCCCGGGAAGCGTACGAAGGGATCGAGGGAAGCAGCGACTCGGAGCACATCTTCGCCCTGGTGGCCGACGCGGGCGGGCCGCTGCCCGAGGCCGTGCGCGCCGCCCTGCTGCGGCTGGAAACCATCTGCGATCGGCTGGCCCGCCCTGCCGTGGCCACGCTGCTGCTGGGCGACGGCGATCAGCTCGTCGGCGCCCGCTGGGCGCGGGGCTTCAAGCCGGCGACGCTCTACTGGGCGCCCTTCCGGGACGGCGTCTGCCTCGCCTCCGAGCCGCTGGACGGCGAGCGCTGGCTGGAGATCCCCGAGGGCCACCTGGCCGTGGCCCGCCCGGGCCAGGACCTCCGCCTGGAGAGTCTTTCATGAGGGCCCAGGCGCCCGTCCCCGACCTCCTCCTCGCGGAGCTGGAGTCGGCGCGACGCTTCCTGGGTCGCGCGCTCGCTCCCGTGCCGGAGCGCCTCTGGTCGCAGCAGCCGAGCCCGGCCTACAGCCCCATCGGCTGGCACCTCGGGCACGTGGCGGCGGTGCAGGCCCGCTGGCTGTTGCCCGGCGAGCCGCAGCCCTTCCAGTCCCTGTTCGATCCCGCGGCGACGGAGAAGGCTTCCCGCGTGCGCCTCCCCGGGCCGGACCAGCTCCGGGCCTGGCTGGACGACGTGCTGGAGCGGGTGCTGGCCGGGCTGCGGGCGGGCCGGATTCCCGGCGTGCTGGGGCTGCCGGAGAGCTTTCTCGTGCAGCACGTGGCCCAGCACGAGCTGCAGCACGCCGAGCACGTGCAGGTGATCGCGGCGCTCTGCGAGAAGCGCCTGCACCGCATGCCCCGGCGCCTCCCCGTCTCCGCCGCGGAGCGGCTGGAATTCCCCGGCGGGCCGGCGCTGGTGGGATCCCCGGATCGGTCGCGCGCCTACGACAACGAGTGCCCGCAGCACGAGGTCCGGCTGCGCCCGTTCTGGCTCGATCGGGCGCCGGTCACCGCCCGGGAGTTCGCCCGGTTCATCGAGGCCGGCGGCTACCGGGAGAGGGCCTTCTGGAGCGCGGAGAGCTGGGCCTGGCGGACGGCGCACGAGGCGCGCGCCCCCCTGGGCTTCCGCGAGCAGGACCCCGACGCGCCCGTGACCTGCCTCTCTTGGCACGAGGCCGACGCGTACGCGCGCTGGCGTGGGGCGCGGCTTCCCACCGAGCACGAGCTGGAGGTGGCGCGGATCGGGCCCGCGGGCGTCTGGGAGTGGACCTCGAGCTGGTTCGCGCCCTATCCCGGCTTCCGCCCCTATCCCTACGAGCGGTATTCGGTTCCCTGGTTCGGCACGCACCGGGTGCTGCGCGGAGGATCGTGGGCCACCTCGCCGGACCTCGCGCGGCCCAGCTTCCGGAACTGGTACGATCCCGCGACCCGGGAGATTCCCTGCGGGTTCCGCTGCGCGGGGGGGCTGTAATGCAACGCAGAGCGCCGGCCCGCGGCGTCCGCCGCGGCCTGTTGCCCAAGCCCGCCTCGCCCCGCACCGCCACCCTGGTGAGCGTCGACACGCAGACCGCCGCCTTGCGCGAGCTGCGCGACGGGCTCTTCCGCACCCCTCGCGAGATCCCCTGCAAGTACTTCTACGACGACGCGGGCAGCGCCCTCTTCGAGCGCATCACGCTCTTGCCCGAATACTTTCCCACCCGCACCGAGCGCGCGCTCCTGGAATCGCGAGCCGCGGCCATCGTCGAGTGCGCCGGCGGGGCAAACCTCACCGACGTGGTGGAGCTGGGCAGCGGGGCCGCCTCCAAGACGGTCTGCCTGCTCGACGCCGCTCTGGCGGCGGGCGGGCATCCCCGCTACGTGGCCGTGGACATCAGCGCGCACGCGCTCCTGCGCACGCAGGAGATCCTCGCCCGGGCCCGGCCGGAGGTGCCGGTGGAGCAGGTGCTGGCCGACTACACCCGGGCGCTGCGGCTTCCCCACAAGCCCAAGGGCGGGCGGCGGCTGGTGCTCTTCCTCGGCGGCACCATCGGCAACGAGGAGGATCCGGCGGCGGTGAAGTTCCTCTCCCGGGTGCGGGAGGACATGGAGCCGGACGACGTCATCCTGCTGGGCGCGAATCTGGTGACCGATCCCGCGGCCATCCACCTGGCCTACAACGATCCCCGGGGCGTCACCGCGGCCTTCAACCGCAACCTCCTCGCCAACGTGAATTCCTTCCTGGGAAGCACGTTCGATCCCCAGGCCTTCGATCACTACGCTCCCTACCTCGTCGAGCGGCAGCGGATCGAGATGTGGCTGGTGGCGCGGGCGCCGACGGAGATCGACCTGGGCAAGCTGGGCGCCTCGCTCAGGCTGCGGGCCGGGGAGGGCATCCGCACGGAGATCTCCCGCCGCTTCCGGCGCGACGAGGTGCTGCGCCTGATCGACGCCGCGGGGTTCACCCCGGAGCGCTGGATCGAGTCGCCCAACGGCCGGTTCGGCCTGGCGCTGGGCGTGGCCCGCCTCTCGTTGAGAGGACTCTAGAGCGACCGGGGCGTGTTGATACCTGCGAACGCGGATCGCTGGGCTGCGCCGGACGGCCTCGTCGCTGC
>DATKAG010000395.1:0-16313 GCA_035498355.1 Myxococcales bacterium
CTCCTATCCCAAGGGGTGGAGGCCGGGCACGCGCATGCCCGACTTCTGGCCGGGCGCGGTGGACGCCGACGCGGTCGCCCACCCCGACACGCTCAAGCCGGAGCAGGTGATCGCCGAGCAGCGCAAGGTGCGTGAGCAGGAGGTCTCCGCCATCGTCGCCTACCTGTGGACGAACAGCGACAAGGCGCCCCTGCTGGTGACCACGGCGCCCAGGGGCGACGCGGCCAAGGGGAAGGAGACCTTCGACGACGTGGGCTGCCGCGCCTGCCACGTGACGGAGAAGGGTTCCACCGCCCGGCGGAGCGAGGCCAGCGAGGAGCGCGACTACGCCCCCAACCTCTGGAACGTGGCGGACAAGGCGAAGCCGGAATGGATCTACTCCTGGGTGAAGAACCCCAAGGCGCTCTGGCCGGACACCAAGATGCCCGACCTGAGGTTGAGCGACGCGGAGGCGGCCAACGTCACCGCCTATCTCCTCACCCTGAAGAGCGACGCCAGCTACCCGGAGCCGAAGACCTCGCCCGGCGAGCAGCAGAAGCTGGCCGCGCAGGGCAAGGAGCTGATCGGCAAGTACGGCTGCTTCGGCTGCCACAACATCAAGGGGTTCGAGAACGCGCAGAAGATCGGCACCGAGCTCACCGAGCACGGGCGCAAGGCGGTGGAGCTGCTGGACTTCGGCGACGTGCAGTACTTCACCGAGGACCCCAAGCACCACCAGACCTACGCCAACTGGGTGTGGGAGAAGCTGCACGTCCCCCGCGTCTACGCCTACGAGCGGGTGGAGACCCGCATGCCCCAGTTCGACTTCACCGACGAGGAAGCGCTGGCCATCCTCACCTTCCTCAAGGGGCAGACGGGCGAGGTGCCGGACGCCATGTACCGCACCGGCCTCTCCGAGACGCAGGCGGCGGTGTTCAAGGGCGAGCGGCTGGTGTTCTGGAACGGCTGCCGCAACTGCCACGTGGTGGAGAGGCGCGGGGGGAAGATCCGCGACCTGTTCAACGAGGACACCGTCAGCTTCGCCCCGCCCATCCTCACCGGCGAGGGGGCGAAGGTGCAGCCGCACTGGCTGTTCGGCTTCCTCAAGGCCCCCATCACCCTCCGCCCCTGGCTGACGGTGCGGATGCCCACCTTCCACTTCACCGACGCCGACGCCACCGACCTGGTGCACTACTTCGCCGCCTCCTCCAGCAAGAGCTTCCCCTACCTGACGGCCGAGGTGCACCCGCTGCCCCCGGCCAAGGAGAAGGAGACGGACGGGCTCTTCACGGAGCTGCAGTGCATCAAGTGCCACGTGGTGGGCCAGCTCCGGCCCGGGCAGGACCCGGGGAGCGCGGCGCCCAATCTGCTCCTGGCCAAGGAGCGGCTGCGGCCCGACTGGATCCCGCTGTGGCTGAAGAACCCCCAGGCGCTGATGGACGGCACCCGCATGCCCAGCTTCTGGGATTTCAGCGACGAGGCGCACCCCACCTCGCCCAGCAAGGCGCTGGGCGGCGACGCGCGGCAGCAGATCGATGCCCTGCGGGACTACCTGATGACCTTGGAGCCGAAGAACGCCTCCCCGAAGACCGCCTCGGCGGCTCCCCCGCGCCGCGGGTGATCTGAACATTTACGATTTCCCTGCCGTCCAAGCCTTGACCCTGAAGGACGCGTTTGCTAGTCGCAGCGCGGACATTCAACGAGAGGACCTGAGATGACCCGTTCGAGATTTCTGGCCGTCGCCGCCGCCCTGATCGTTCCCGCCGCCGCAATGGCGGAGACCATCGAGGGCGAGGTCGACTTCAGCGGCAAGCCGCCGACCGCGGGCAAGCTGCACCGCGAGGCCGATCCCTACTGCGCCAAGAAGACCATGACCGACCCCACCGTGCTGGTGAAGGGCGGCAAGCTGCAGAACGTCTGGGTCCACGTCACCAAGGGGGCCAAGGAGGCCGCCAAGGTGCCTTCCTCCGTGGTGGAGATGGACCAGAAGGACTGCATGTACGAGCCGCGCATGACCACCGCGGTGGTGGGGCAGAAGATCCAGGCCAAGAACGGCGACCCGGTCCTGCACAACGTGCACACCTACCTGGGATCGACCACCCTCTTCAACAAGGGCATGCCCAACGACAAGGCCGCCCCCATCGAGTACACGGCCAAGGACGAGGGCATGATCAAGTGGAAGTGCGACGTGCACCCCTGGATGCGCGGGTACATCGGCGTCTCCAAGAGCGGCCTGCAGGCGGTGACCGGAGCGGACGGCAGCTTCAAGATCAGCGACGTGCCGCCGGGCAAGTACACCATCGAGGCCTGGCATGAGAAGTACGGCACCAAGTCGCAGGAGGTGACGGTGGAGGCCGGCAAGCCCGCCAAGGTGACCTTCAAGTACGACGGCACCGAGAAGGGCGGGGCCTGAGCGCGCATTCTCGCGTTGCTTGAAGGAGGGGAGACCGGCTAAAAGCGTCTCCCCTTCGCGTTTTCAGGAGCGCCGTAGCAGTGATCCGCCGCCTCGCCGCCGCCGCCGCCTTCTTCACCGTAATCCTGATCGTCGCCGGCGGCGTGGTCACCAACACCGACTCCGGCCTCGCCTGCCCCGACTGGCCCACCTGCTTCGGCAGCGCCCTGCCCAGGATGACCGGGAACGTGGCGGTGGAGCACACCCACCGCCTGATCGCCACCGCGGTGGGGTCGTGCACGGTGGCGCTGGTGGTCCTCACCCTGCGGCGCGCCCGGCAGGGCCGGCTGGCCGCGGCCCTCGCCGGATTCTCCGTCTTGATCCTCGGCGCCGCCTTCTGGGCCGGCCGGGTGAAGCACTTGAGCGATCAGCTTCCCGCGCTCCCCGTGGCCCTGGTCCTCGCCGGCTACCTGGGCTGCGCCTGGGTGATCGCCCGCGCGCGCGAGACGGACGGCAAGCTCGCCGCCGCCGCCCTGGCGGTGGTGATGTTCCAGGGCCTTTTGGGCGGGCTCACCGTGCTCTACCGGTTGCCCACGCTGATCCTGGTCCTGCACCTCGGCACCAGCATGATCTTCCTGGCGCTGGCGCTTCTCTTGGCGCTGCGCCTGAACGATGCCGGGGCGCGCGTCGCCGGGCCGCGCGGCCTTCTCTGGGCGACGGCCGGCGCGGTCTACATGCAGATCCTGCTCGGCGCCACCGTGCGCCACACCGGGGCCGGCCTGGTCTGCGTGGACCTGCCCTTCTGCCGCGGGGCGCTCTGGCCCACCGGCGTGCACCCGATGGTGCACCTGCACATGGCGCACCGCGCTCTCGCCTTCCTGGTCCTGGGGCTGCTCTGCTGGTCGGCGGTGCGGGTGGCGCGGGTTTCCCGCGGAGCGCTGCGCGCGCTCGCCTGGGCCGGGCCTCTGCTGGCGGTCGCGCAGATCGCCCTGGGCGTCCTCACCATCCTCACCTTCAAGGACCTGGTGCCTTTGACCGCGCATCTTCTGGTCGGGGCCTTGCTCCTCGCCGATCAGGTGGCGCTGCTCGCGCTCACCCGGCGCGCGACTGCGACCCAGGAGGCGCCCGCGGCCCTCGGTGTGGCGGCGTGACGGCCGCCGCCTCCGACCTCCTGCAACTTGCCAAGCCGCGGATCACCGCGCTGGTGGTGTTCACCACCGCCATCGGGCTCTGGCTGGCCCCGCACGGGCTGCGGCCCGCGACCGTGCTCTTCACCCTCGCCGGCACGGTGCTGATCGTCGCCGCCGCCAACGTCCTCAACATGTACCTGGAGCGCGACAGCGACGCGCTCATGACCCGGACCATGAACCGGCCGCTGCCCGCGCGGCGGATGGAGCCGGAGGTGGCGCTCAAGTTCGGCCTCGGGCTGGCCGCGGTCTCCGTGCCCCTGCTCACCTTCGCCGTGGGAGCGCTGCCGGGCCTGCTCGCCGCCATCGCCCTGGTCAGCTACGTGCTCCTCTACACGCCCATGAAGCGGCAGACGGCCACGGCCCTTCTGGTGGGCGCCATCCCCGGCGCCATCCCGCCCTTGATCGGCTGGACCGCGGCCACCGAGCGCCTCGACCTCCCCGGCGTGCTCCTCTTCGCCGTCATGTTCCTCTGGCAGGTGCCGCACTTCCTCGCCATCACCCTCTTCCGCAAGGAGGAGTACGCCCGCGCCGGGCTGGTGGTGCAGCCCAACGAGCCGGGCGGGGAGCGCGAGGCCCGGGCGAACATCGTCCGCTACATCGTCGCCCTGGTCTCGGTCTCGCTGCTCTTCGTCCCTTTGGGCGTGGCCCGGGGCGCCTACCTCGCCAGCGCCCTGATCCTGGGAGCGGCCTTCCTCGGCTACGCCCTGGCCGGGCTGAGGCCGGGCGCGGGGGCGCGCTGGGCGCGCAAGCTCTTCCTCCTCTCCCTCGTCTACCTGCCCCTGCTCTTCGGCGCGCTCCTTCTCGACCGTCATCCTTGAGGCAGAAGGCCGGGGTGCGGCGAACGGCCGCACCCCTGTGCGCAATTGCCGCGGCAATCGCGGTCATGCTAGACGAGCGAATCCCCGATGGAAGTGACATCGACCGCAAGCGCCACCCTCGCCATCTGGACCATCGCCCGCTTCGCCGCGCTCGCCGTGCTGGGGACGGAAGTCGCATTCTTCCTCGTCCGCCGGCGCGATCCTTCGCCCAGGCCGCCCGCGCACGTCTTCTGGGCGCTGACGCCCGCCGTCATCTTGCTCGGGCTCTGCTTCTGGTGCGCCTCCGCCGTCTCCGGGCGCGCCGCGCCGTACCCTGCCGTCGCACAACTCGCCCGCTGAATCCTCGAGGAAGCTGAATGGACGAGAAAATCTACGGTTGGTGGCTCCCCCCGGACGTCTCCGTCCACGGGGCGAAGATCGACCAGCTGATGTCCGTCTTGCACTGGTTCATGGCCCTGCTCTTCGTCGGCTGGGGCATCTTCTTCGTCTACTGCCTGATCAAGTTCCGGGCCCGCCCCGGCCACGCCGCCCTCTACGCGCCGGTCAAGGCGGTGGCCACCAAGTACATCGAGGGCTTCGTGGTGGTGATCGAGGTCTTCCTCCTCTTCGGCCTCTCCACCCCGGTCTGGCTGGCCTACAAGAACGACGTCCCCGACCAGGCCAAGGCCGTCCACGTGCGGGTGGTGGGCGAGCAGTTCGCCTGGAACTTCCACTACCCGGGCAAGGATGGGAAGTTCGGCAAGGCCGACGCCTCGCTGATCTCCGGCGACAACCCGCTGGGCGTCGACCCCGAGGACCCGCCGGGCAAGGACGACATCGTCACCGTCAATCAGTTCCACGTCCCTGTGGGCAAGCCGGTGGTGGTGGAGGTGAGCAGCAAGGACGTGATCCACAGCTTCAACATCCCCGTGCTGCGGGTGAAGCAGGACACCATCCCCGGCCAGCAGATCCCCATCTGGTTCCAGGCCACCAAGCCGGGCCACTTCGAGCTGGCCTGCGCGCAGCTCTGCGGCCTGGGCCACTACCGCATGCGGGCCGACGTGCTCATCGACACCCCCGAGGACTTCGCCAAGTGGCAAGCGGAGAACGCCCCGCCCCCGCCCGAAGCCCCCGCCGCCGCCGCGCCCGAAGAGAAGAAGTAGCCCTTTTCCGATCCGGAGACCTGGATGAGCGTCGAACACCACTCCCACGGCAACGGCCACGGACACAGCCAGGAGGGACACGGGCACCACGAGCTGTCCTTCTGGCGCAAGTACGTCTTCTCCGTCGACCATAAGGTCATCGGCATCCAGTACGGCGTCACCGCCCTGGTCTTCCTCTTCTTCGGCTTCACCCTGATGATGCTGATGCGCTGGCAGCTCGCCTATCCCGGGCAGCCGCTGCCGGTGATCGGCAAGCTCCTGGGCGAGACGGCGATGCCCGGCGGGGTGATGGCCCCCGAGTTCTACAACCAGCTGGGGGCCATGCACGGCACCATCATGGTGTTCCTGGGGGTGGTGCCGCTGGCGGTGGGCGGGTTCGGCAACTTCGTCGTCCCCCTGCAGATCGGCGCGCCGGACATGGCCTTCCCCCGGCTGAACATGGCCAGCTACTGGGTGTTCCTCCCCGGCTGCATCCTCATGATCCTCTCCTTCCTCGCGCCGGGCGGGGCCGCGCAGTCGGGCTGGACCAGCTACCCGCCGCTCTCCGACATCGCCTCCACCGGGCAGACGCTCTGGCTGCTCTCGATGGTGCTGATCATCACCAGCTCGCTGCTCGGCTCCATCAACTTCATCGTCACCATCGTGCAGCTGCGGGCCAAGGGCCTCTCCTACTGGCGGCTGCCCTTCTTCGTCCACGCCCAGCTGGTCACCGCCTTCCTCCTCTTGCTCGCCTTCCCGCCCCTGGAAGCGGCCTCGCTGCTCCAGCTCATGGACCGGGTGGCGGGCACCTCCTTCTTCCTTCCCAGCGGCCTGGTGATCTCCGGCGAGCAGCTCAAGGTGGCCGGAGGGGGGAACCCGCTCCTCTGGCAGCACCTCTTCTGGTTCCTCGCCCACCCCGAGGTCTACGTCCTCATCCTCCCCGCCATGGGCATCGTGGCGGAGGTGATCGCCAACAACACCCGCAAGCCGATCTGGGGCTACCGCCTGCTGGTCTACTCGGTGGTCTTCCTCGGCTTCATGAGCTTCGTGGTCTGGGCGCACCACATGTTCATGACCGGCATGGGCACCACCATGTCGACGTTCTTCCAGACCACCACCATGATCATCTCCATCCCCAGCGTGGTGATCCTCACCTGCTTCATCATGTCGCTCTACGGGGGGAACATCCGCTTCACCGCCCCCATGCTCTTCGCCACCGCCTTCCTGCCCATGTTCGCCATCGGCGGGCTCACCGGGCTGCCCCTGGGCCTGACCGCCAGCGACATCTACCTGCACGACACCTTCTACGTGATCGGGCACTTCCACTACGTGGTGGCGCCGGGCACCCTCTTCGCGCTCTTCGCCGGGGTCTACTACTGGTACCCGAAGGCCACCGGGAAGCGGATGAACGAGGCGCTGGGCAAGGTGCACTTCTGGCTCAGCTTCGTCTGCATGCAGTTCATCTTCATGCCCATGTTCTTCCAGGGCATGGCGGGCCTCTCCCGGCGGCTCTACGACCCGACGGTGTACGCGCACGGCCGCGGGGTGCAGGCGCTGAACGTGGTGATCTCGCTGGGCGCCTGGGGCCTGGGCCTTTCGCAGATCCCCTTCATCGTGAACTTCTTCATGAGCCTGAAGAGCGGAGTGCGGGTGGCGGAGAACCCCTGGAACGCCACCACCCTGGAGTGGGCGGCGCCCTCGCCTCCGGGACACGGAAACTTCCTCACCGAGCCGGTGGTGTACCGCGAGCCGTACGAGTACAGCGTGCCCGGCAAGGCCACCGACTACTCGCCGCAGTTCCAGGCGGAGGGCTGACGATGAGCGAGACCGCGATCCCCTGGATGGTGAAGCCGCACCCGGTGACGGGCATCCCCAACGGGAAGTTCGGCATCTGGCTCTTCCTCGCCAGCGAGGTGATGCTCTTCGGGGCGCTCTTCTCCAGCTACGTGCTGATCCGCACCGCCGCCCCGCACTGGCCGCCGGGCACCGACCAGCTCTCCAGCGAGATCCTCAACGTCCCGCTGGGCACGTTCAACACCGCGGTGCTGATCACCAGCTCCATCACCATGGTCCTCGCCTGGGCCTCCTGCAAGATGGGGAACCTCTCCCGGTTCAAGATGTGGATGGGGGCCACGGTCCTCTTGGCGGTGGTCTTCCTGGTGGTGAAATACTTCGAGTACGCGGACAAGTTCCACCACGACCACTTCCCCTCGCACGACAACTTCTTCGCCATCTACTTCGTCCTCACCGGGCTGCACGGGCTGCACATCGTGGGCGGGATCATCGTCAACACCTACCTGCTCACCGCCGGCAGCAAGATGTGGAACACCGACCCCGAGCACTTCACCAACCGGGTGGAGAACGCGGGGCTCTACTGGCACTTCGTCGACCTGGTGTGGATCTTCCTCTTCCCCTCCCTCTACCTCCTCTGAGGATCGAGAATGACCGAGCAGGCCCACGCCCATTCGCAGAGCCCCGAGGAGTTCAAGAAGCACCTGGGCAAGTACTACGTGGTCTTCGTGGCGCTGCTCTGCCTCACCGCCATCACCGTGGCGGTGAGCTACCTGCGCCTCAACCGGCCCCTGGCCATCGCCGTGGCGCTGGTCATCGCCAGCGTCAAGGCGGGGCTGGTGGCGGCGGTGTTCATGCACCTGATCGACGAGAAGAAGGTGATCTACGCGGTGCTCATCCTCACCGCCCTCTTCTTCGCCCTGGTGCTCGGGCTGCCCAGCCTCACCACCTTCGAGCACCACGCCGGAATGCCCGGGACATAGGCAGCCGATGTCGCTCAAGGCCTTCCACGTCTTCTTCGTCATCGTCTCGGTGCTCTGCGCGCTGGGATTCGGGGCCTGGGGCATCGGCGACTGGATGCGGACCGGCCGGCACGGTTCGCTGGTGCTGGCGGTGCTGGGCTTTCTGGCCGCCGCCGCGCTCATCTGGTACGGGTTCTGGTTCCTGCGCAAGCTGAAGAACGTGAGCTACCTGTGATCCTCTCCTTCCTCCTCGCCTGCCCGGTCTGCTTCGGCGACGCCGACAGCGGGCAGGTGCGCGCGGCCAAGATGGGCGTGCTGGTGATGCTCGGCTTCATCGTCCCCCTGCTGGTGGCCATCGCATTCACCGCGCGAAGGTGGGCGAAGCGGGCGCGGGCCCTGGAGTTGCTGGAGAGGGGTGGGCCTAGCCCTTCTGGGCCAGCGCGATCTTGGTGAGGAAGGCGACCTGGGTGCCGGTCACTTTCAGCCCGGCCTCGGCCACCCGCCGGGCCAGGTCGTCCTTCACGTAGCTCGTGTAGTAGGGCTCGTGGAACCGGGCGGGGAAGGCGAGGATCTCCCTTTCCAGCTCCGGCGCGTCCATCAGCTGGATGCTGTCCGCCACCGCGACCAGGCCGCCGGGCCGGGCCACCCGGGCCATCTCCCGCAGGATCCGCGCCCGCACCTCGGAGGGGACCTCGTGCAGGAGGAAGACGCTGGTGACCCCGTCGAAGGAGCCGTCGCTGAAGGGGAGCTTCTCCGCGTTGTCGCAGACCAGGGAGACGTCCAGGTCGCGGGGCAGCACCTCGCGGGCCCGGGCGATGTAGTGCGGGGAGAGGTCGATCCCGAACAGCTTGGCCTCGGTGGGCAAGGCGGCGCCGAGCATGCGCAAGAGGTGGCCCGTTCCGCAGCCCACGTCCAGAAGGCGCAGGGGGCGGGCGGCGGAGGCGCCCTGGGCGCGGGCCAGGCGCACCACCGGGGGGATGAGCCGGCGGCGCATGGCGTCGGCGGTGCCACCGAAGAGCAGCTCGACCTGGAGATCGTAGAGGGCGGCGCTGGTGTGGCCCAGGTAGCCGTCGGTCTGGTAGTGGAAGTTCTGCGCGTAGTACCCCGGGTAGCGGCCCGCTGCCTCCTCGGGAAGCTCGCGATAGTCGCCGCGCCCCATCCGGGCCCGGGTACGGGGGAGGTCGCGCAGCAGCCGGGGCACCGCCTGGGCGTACTCGCGCCAGGGGAGGGTCTCGATCAGCTCCCGCGGGTAGAAGCCCGCCTCGGCGTCGCGGAAGTCGTCGTCGAAGAGGGCTTCCAGGCGGCGGCGCAGGGAGGCGGCCGCCGCCGGCGAGGAGGGGTCGTTCCAGCGGAGCAGCGCCCGGGAATACGCCAGGTAGGCGATGCGCACCGCCGCCGCCCGCGCCACCCGGGAGCGGACGTACATCTTGCGCGAGAGCTCGCCGCGCAGCCCGGCCACGACCATGACGAAGATCCTTGCCCGCGGGCGCGTCTCGCGCAACTCTCTTCTCTCCATGTTCCCCTTGCCGAAAGTCGGCCCCGGGAAGGGCTTCCCGCCGCTGCGGGTGGACCCGCGCGACCGGGTGTTCGTGCTCACCGGGGCGGGGATCAGCGCGGAGAGCGGGGTGCGGACGTTCCGCGACGCCGGCGGCCTCTGGGAGGAGCACCGGATCGAGGACGTGGCCACCCCGGAGGGATTCGCCCGCGATCCCCGGCTGGTCTGGCGCTTCTACTCCGAGCGGCGCCGGCTGGTGGATGCCGTCCAGCCCAACCCGGCGCACTTCGCCCTGGCCCGGCTGCAGGCGCAGATCGGCGAGCGGCTCTTCCTCTGCACCCAGAACGTCGATCCGCTGCACGAGCGGGCGGGCTTCCGCGGGGTGCACCACATGCACGGCGAGCTGCTCAAGAGCCGCTGCCAGTCCTGCGACCGGCCCCCGTTCTCCGACCCGGGCCCGGGCGGGGACGACCCCCGCTGCGACCGGTGCGGCGAGCGGCTGCGGCCGCACGTGGTCTGGTTCGGGGAGGTCCCCTTCGGGATGGAGCGGATCTTCGAGGAGCTCGAGGAGTGCGACCTCTTCGTCACCGTGGG
The DNA here is from genome assembly GCA_035498355.1 of Myxococcales bacterium. Lineage (GTDB taxonomy): Bacteria > Myxococcota > Myxococcia > Myxococcales > 40CM-4-68-19 > 40CM-4-68-19. Next base: position 10,343 of record DATKAG010000395.1, read on the forward strand.
CAGCTCGGGGTCCGTCTACCCGGCGGCCGGGTTCGTCTCCCACCTGCGGCACTCCCCCAACTCCCGCGGCGCCTTCGCCCGCTGCGTCTACATCGGCGTGGAGCGGCCGGAGAACGCGCACTCCTTCGACGAGTGCCGGCTGGGCAAGGCGGGGGAGCTGTTGCCCGACCTCTTCGAGGTGCCAGGGTAAGCGCCCGGTCGATGGGATATCGTACGCGCATGCTCCGCCCTCTCCTCGCGCTCCTCCTCGCCTCCGCACCCGCCTTCGCTTCCCGCCCCGCGGAATCGCTGGAGCCGAAGTCGAGCCTGGAAGGCCTCTACGCCGCCCTGGGCGGGGGCGGCGGGTTCGTCTTCCAGCCCGGCGACAACTCCCTCGGCTACGACGTGGAAGGACGGATCGGGTACAGCTTCAACCCCACGCTCCAGCTCTACCTCTCGGGCGCGGTCGACGGCGCCAGCTTCTCCGGCACCACCTTGCGCACCGAGCAGATCGCCGCCTTCCTCCAGTACCACCTCCTGGTGCGGGAGCCGCTGATGGTCTACGGGCGCGCCGGCATCGGCGTGGGCCTCTCCGGCGACATCGTTCCCGGCTCGACCGCCGCGGGGCTGGCGGCGGCGGGCGGCATCGGCGTGGAGATCCGGGTGACGCCCGACGTGTTCGTCGCGCCCGAGGTCTTCTACCGCAGCGCCAGCCTCTCCACGCAGGGCGTGGAGAGGCGCATCCAGACCCTGGGCCTGCAGATCTCGCTCGTCTACTACTGAACGGGAAGGTGGCGCGCGCTCCACTGGCCGCCCGACCGCTCGATCAACCCGACGCAGATCGGAAGGGAGAAGCGGCGGGGCCCGGCGCTGCCGGGATTGAACCACCAGACCTCTCCCTCCCGCTCGTCCAGCGGCTTGTGGCTGTGCCCGAAGACCACCACGTCGGCGGGCTGCTTGCGCAGCTCCTTTCTCGCCTCGTCGCGGACGTGCACGAGGAGGAAGCGCAAGCCGCCCAGTTCCAGCCGCGCGGTGCGGCCGGCGGGGCCACAGCGCCAGTTGTCGTTGTTTCCCGCGCAGGCGGTCACTGGGGCCAGGGCGGCGAGGTCCCGCAGCAGCTCTTCGCCGCCGATGTCCCCGGCGTGGAGGATGTGATCGACGCCGCGGAAGACCTCCAGGACGGCGGGCCGCAAGAGGCCGTGCGTGTCGGAGATGACGCCGATCCGCATCCCTGCAGTATAAGGCGCCGGTGGAGCTTCTCCAGAAGACCCCGGCCGCGTGGGTTGCGCTGGCCATCCGCCGCTTCGACGAGGTGCTGGTCGACCACGCCCACTGCGAGAAGAAGGCGGCCGCCCAGGCCCTCTCTCTTCTGGCGGCGTTCCCCGCGGTGCCCGGCCTGGCGCGCGCCATGGCGCGGCTGGCCCGGGAGGAGGCGGGCCACCTTTCCCAGGTGCTCGCGCTGATGGAGAAGCGCGGGCTCTCCCTGGGGAGGGACAATGGCGACCCGTACGCCCAGGGCCTGCAGGCGATGGTCCGGCAGCCCGCCGCGGAGCGCCTGCTGGACCGCCTCCTGGTTTCCGCCTTGATCGAGACCCGCAGCCAGGAGCGGCTGCTCCTGCTGGCGCAGCACTTGCCCGACGAGGAGCTGAGCGGGTTCTACGCCCGGCTGGCGGAGGCGGAGAAGGGCCACGGCGAGCTCTTCCTGCGCCTGGCCCGGCGAAGCGACGGCTTCGAGCGGCGCCTTGCGGAGATGCTGCGGGCGGAGTCGGCGCTGATCCGCGATCTGCCCCTACGGGCGGCGATTCATTGAGCGAGGCGGTTGCGCGGTGGCGCCGTTCTCCGGCCAGGAGTGCTTGGGGTAGCGCCGCATCAGTTCCTTGCGGATGGCCGGGTAGTGGCGCTCCCAGAAGCCGGCCAGGTCCTGCGTGACCTGCTGCGCGCGGCCGCTGGGAGCGAGCAGGTGCAGGGTGAGCGGGAGGCGCCCCCCGCAGATGGAAGGCCCCCGGCCCATGCCGAAGAAGTCCTGGAGGCGGGAGCGGATGGCGGGCGGCTGGCCTTCGGCGTACTCCACGCGCACCTTGCGGCCCCCGGGGAGGGTGACGCTCTGTGGGGCCAGGCGATCGAGGCCTGCCGGGACCAGGCCGGCGAGGATGTCCCTGGCCTCGAGCTCGCGCAAGGATGACAACCCGCGGGCGGCCTCCTCCAGCGCCGAGCGCAGGCGGGGCTCGTCGAGCGGCTCGATCCCTTCCCCGGGACAGTGCTTCCTCACCAGCTCGATCCGTGCCCGCAGCCGCGCGAGCTGCTCGGGGTCGGGAACGTTCTTCGCGTGGTCCAGGAGGATGCGCGCCGCCACGGCCGCTTCCCCGGCGTTGGGCAGGCGGCGCGATTCCTCCAGCACGAGCCGGCCGTAGAGCAGCCGTTCGCTGCTCTCCACCCGCTGCCGCTCCGGCTCCCAGGCCAGCTCCGCCTCCGCGCGCAAGAGGCCTCCGGGCAGGTCGAGCAGCCAGTCCGGCTCGATGGCGCTGGCCACGCGCACCAGCACCTTCGACCGCCCGCCCTGGCGCCGCTCCTCGGCCTCCACCGCCACCAGCAGATCGGCCTGCCGCACGGCGCTCCCGGCGGCGAGCTGCGCCGCGCCCCCGGAGGCGAGCAGCACCTCCGCGCCGCGCCGCTTCGCCACCCGGTCGGGGAACCCGGCCAGCACCGAGACCAGGATCGCCCGGTCGCGGCTGCCCGCGCGCGGCCCGTCGTCCGGCGCCAGGCGCAGGAGCTGGGCGCGCGCCTGCGCGGCGCGGCGCTGCGTCCTCGGGTCGAAGGCGTCGAGGAGATCGATCACGTCGGAAGACCCGGTCGGCGCCGGCGCGCCGCGAAAGGTCAGGCCTTCGTTGAGCAGGGCGGCGGCCGTGCAGCCGTCGGCGCGGAATCCCCTCCGCGCCGCCTCGACCACCAGGCGGGAGAGCCTGGGGTGCAGCGGCAGGCGCGCGCAGGCACGGCCCGTCTCCGTCGCCCGCCCGCCTTCGTCGATGGCGCCCAGCCTGCGCAGCAATTCCCCGGCGAGCTGCACCGCGACGGGCGGCGGCGGATCGAGCCAGGGCAGCGAATCCGGATCGATCCCGGCCGCGCGCAGGTCGAGCACCATCCCCGCCAGGTCCAGCCGCTCGATCTCCGGCGGATGGTGCTCGGGCCGGGCCTCGAAGTCGTGCCGGGTGTACAGGCGCAGGGCCTTCCCCGGCCCCAGGCGGCCGGCCCGTCCGGCGCGCTGGGCGGCGGAGGCGCGGCTGATCTTCGCCACCGTCAGCGAGGGCAGCCCCGACCAGGGCGAATGGGCGGCGAGGCGCACCAGGCCGCTGTCGATCACCGCGCTGACTCCCGGGACGGTGACGCTGGTCTCGGCCACGTTGGTGCTGAGGATCAGCTTGCGGCCGGCCGCCGGCGCGAGGGCCAGGTCCTGGTCGGCGGCGGGCAAATCGCCGTGCAGGGGGACGATCAGGAGCTTGCGGTGGCCGGCGAGCTCCGCGCAGGCTTCCGCGGCGCGCCGGATCTCGGCGGCGCCGGGGAGGAAGGCCAGCACGTCCCCCTCGCTGCCTGGCGCGGTCAGCCGCCGGGCCGCTGCTGCCACCTGGTCCTCCAGGCGGCGCGGGTCGGCCTTCTCCAGGTGCTCGATCTCCACCGGGAAGCGCCGGCCCTCGCTGGTGATCACCTTCGCTCCCAGCCGCGCCGCCAGGGGCCCTTCGTCGAGGGTGGCGGACATGACCAGGAGCCGGATGCGGGGAAGAAGCCGCTGGGCGAGCGCCAGGGAAAGATCGCCGGGCAGGTGCCGCTCGTGGAACTCGTCGAGCACCAAAGCGCCCACGCCAGGCAGCTGCGGGTCTTCGAGGATGCGCCGGGCGAGGATGCCTTCGGTGACGTACCAGAGCCGGGTGCGCGGGGTGCCCGACCGCTCGAAGCGCACCTGCCAACCCACCAGCCCCGGATCGTCCAGCTCCTGGGCGACGCGCCGGGCGGCGGTGCGGGCGGCGATGCGGCGGGGCTCGAGCACCACCACCTCGCCCTCCACCAGGTCGAGCAGCGCGGGAGGAACGCGTGTGGTCTTCCCCGCGCCCGGCGGCGCCTGCAGCACCGCGGCCGGTCCTTCCCGCAGCGCCTGGAGCACGGCGGGCACGGTGGCGTCGATGGGGAGGGTTTCCTTCACCGCCAGCGACTATAAAGGGTGCCCATGAAGAGCCTCCAGGACACCTACGGACCCGGGGTCATCTGCTTCGGCTGCGGTCCCGCCAACGCCAAGGGATTGCGGATCAAGAGCTTCCCCCAGGGCGAGGAATGCGTGGCCGAGTACCGGGTGGAGAAGCACCACCAGGCGTTCCCCGGGGTGGTGAACGGCGGCATCATCGGTACGCTCTTCGACTGCCACTGCAACTGGACCGCCACCTGGGCGATCATGCGCAAGCGGGGCGCGGACGCGCCTCCCTGCACGGTGACCGCGGACTTCCACGTCTTCCTCAAGCGCCCCACGCCCTGCGACGCGCTGCTCAGGATCCGGGCGTGGCCTGCCCAGGTGAGCGAGGACCGGGCGGTGATCGAGTCGACGCTGGAGGCGAACGGAAAGGTGTGCGCCACCTGCACCGGCACCTTCGTGGCGGTGAAGGAAGGCCACCCCGCCTTCCACCGCTGGTGAGCCTCAGGAGTACTGCTGCTCGATCTCGGCCAGGGCCATTGCCACGGCGCGGACGATGGACGCGGGCGTGCCCGCCCGGTAGGTGGCGCGAACCTCCGCGCCGCCTCCGATCCCCGCGACCACCTCGATGCCGTCGGGGCGGTAGCGGACCCGCTCCACCCAGGCCCGGGCGGCGCCCGCGCGCTTCTCCGCCACCATCAGGGAGAAGGTGTGGTCCTTGTCGAGGAGAGTGCCCGCGTCCAGTTCCAGGTCCAGGTCGTCTTTGGCGATCATGACGCGCTCCAGACCCACCGGCTGTGAGGCCCGAAGCACGAAGGGCCAGCAGGCCGAAGCCCCTGGCCCCACCGCACCGAGCTAAGGCTCGAGTACTTGTTACGCGCCCTCCAGCCAACTCGGTGGGGGAAAGTCTCGGCGCGGCTCCGAGGAGCGGGCGCAGTGTAGCCGAGGGCAGAGGGTGCGTCAAACGACCTGCGGGCGGTGGGATAGGACCAAAGCTCAATGAACGCGCGCCGCCTCCCTGCTGTAGAAGGCTGGCGGGAAGGACGAGGGAGGCTCGCTTCTCGGGCGCCGCCGGTTCTGCCGGCGTCGCCGGGGGTGGAAGCGTTTGCGATCGTCGTTCACCTGGGCGCTGCCTGTTTTTCTCCTCCCGCGGATCGCAGGGGCCGCGCTGCCGAGCTATGCCGTCGGCACCGCTCCCATCGCCGCGGAGGCCAACAACCTCGAGTTCCCCATCGCCGGCGACTTCCGCGGACAGGTGGGGGTGGTCCTGCTGACCCAGGGAACCTACGACGACGACAACCCCTTCGCGCACCTTTCCCAGGTCGCCCCCTCCCTGTGGCTGCACTACGACGGAGTCGAGAACCTGCGCCTCTCGGCGGCCTTCCAGGAGTACTTCCAGCTGAACATCCCGGAGCTGGGCATCCCCTCGGGCCACGAAGAGAGGCTGGTGGGCAGGGCCAGGCTGCAGCAGCCCCGGGGGACTTCGGCCCTCTACCAGATGCTCCAGCTCGACGTGAGGAGCTTCGACGACCCGACCGGCAAGCACCAGATCGTCTTCCGGCCCCGGCTGCGGGTCGGCGTCGGCTTCAACCTGGACGCGGCCCGGATCCATTCCGCCGCCCTCTACCAGGAGGTGGCCCTGCGCTTCGGGGACGACGCGTACATCAAGCGCAACTTCGAGTTCTACCGGGGGGTGGTGGGGTACACCTGGACCACCCGGCGAGGCCTGTTCATCACCCTCGGCGTCCTGGGCCAGGTCTCGCTCAACCCCGGGGGCTCGACGCTCAGCTTCTTCTACGGCCCGATCCTGGGCCTGGC
>DATKAG010000396.1:0-13263 GCA_035498355.1 Myxococcales bacterium
CCCCAGCCGACGCGGGCCAGGCCGTCCTCGGGCGCGGGCAGCGCCCGGGCCACCACCAGCGGACCGGCCGGGGCGGTCTCCGCCGCGGCGCTGGGGGCGCTCGCGCTCATGGCCGGGCGAGAAGCTCCGAGGCTTCGAACATGCGCTGCAGGTCGCCGGGCAGGAAGGCCGCGATTTCGGAGGCGCGGCCGGCGAAGTCCTCGGTGCAGGGCCGCGGGTCCTCGGGGAAGCCGCGGGCGGCCAGCCGCGCTTCGGCGGTGCGGCCGGCGAACTGGGTGCGCTCGGCGGCCGGACGCCTCCGGTTGTGTGCCCGCTCCACCGCCGCGTAGAGCGCCAGCGGGTGCGCCAGCGGGTGCAGGGAGGAGAGGGCGTCCACGTCCAGCGCCAGGGCGCTCTCCTCGTCGCGGCCGCCCACCAGGTCGTCGAGCACGGCGGCCGCCGCCACCGGCAACTGCAGGTCGAAGAGCCGGGTCTGGCTGGGATCGATTCCGTCGCGGAACGAGGCGCGCCGGACCGGATCGGCGAGCTGGGCGATTGCCAGCAAGAAGTCCACGTCGAACTCGCGCACCGCCCACAGCTCGCTCCCGCCGGAGGCGAGGGGGATGCGCAGGCGGGAGAGAGCGTCCAGGTATTGGGCGCGGCGCTCGGGGCGGCCGCGCCCCGCCGGGGCGAGGATGAGGATGGGGCGCGGGGCGTCCCGCCAGCCTTCCGGCATGGCGGCGAGGGCCTGCGGGGTGAGCTCGATGAAGATCTCCTCCCCGAGCGGGCGGGCGAGGAGGAGGTGGCGGACGAGCAACAGGGGCTCGGCGTGGGTGGAGAGCCAGGGCTCGAGCACTTCGCGCTCTGCCTTGTTCAGGCCGTCGAAGTCGAAGAGGCCCAGCCAGGGGCCGTCGATCCACTGCATGGCCGGCCGCCCGCGGATGCGGGTCCCCGGGCCGGGGGCGCCGGCGGCGGCGCAGGCGCCAGCCGTGACGGAGAGCATCCTCGTCCAGGTCGTTGCCACGTCGAGGGAAACCATGCGGGACCTCGTTCGATGCCTTACGTCCGTCGAAGCAAAAAAGTCCGGGGACCTGCCTAGAGCAGGGAGAGGAGCTTGCGAAACCCATCCATCTGTCCGTACTTCCGGGCATTTCTGAACAAGGCGCCGATCTCCTCCGGGGCGGCGGGCCCGGCGGATCGGTCGGCCAGCAGGGCCAGGCCGCCGGGATGGGCCCGGACCGAGCAGGCGAAGCGGGCGCAGAGGGCGGAAGCCAGGGCGAATCCGGAGCGCAGGGCGGCGGCGCCACCGACGAAAGCGGGCAGATTCGCGGGCGAAAGCGACCAGTGGGAAGGGAGCGCCGCACAGATCCGCGAAAGATCGCCGCGCAGGTCTCCGGCGTCCGCCAGAAAAAGCCGCAGCGCGGCCTGGCGGGAAGGCGCCGGATGGCGCGCCCAGCCGGGGCTGAGGGCGTGCAGGACCAGGGACACCGCCACCTGCGCGCTCAGTGCGGGCTCGGGGCGGGCCGAGGCGCGCAGCAGCGCGAACCAGTCTCCCTCCCGGATGCGCTGCAGCCCCGGGTCGGCGGGAAGGTGGGGGCGCACGCAGGCGTCGAGGCAATGGAAGGCCAAAGCGAAGGCCGCGTCCGACAGCAAGGTCTCCAGGTCGAAGATGGCCTGCTCCGGCGAGATCGCCGACCGCTCCGGGGCCTCTCCGGCGTCGGGGTCCACCTCGTGCTGGCCCTCGTCCTCGAGGGTGACGGCGATGGCGTTGACGGCGAAGTCGGGCAGGGCCTCGAACTGGCGGAGCCAGCGGGAAAGCTCCCGCCAGAGGATTTGCTCCACCTCCACCTGCCCCGCGCCGCCCTGCTGCAGGCGCAGGCGCCGCCGCCCCAGCATCTGGTCCACCCAGGGCCGCAGCCGCGGGGCCTTGTGGAGCAGCGCCTCCCAGCGGTGGGCCAGCTCGGGAGCGCCGGCGCTGCCGGAGGCCTCGGGCCAGATCGATTCCGTTCCGGCGCGCCGCATCTGGTGTCTAGCTCCTCTCCAGGAGCTCGCGGCCGTTCTCTTCCAGCCAGCGGGCCAGGGCGGGCAGGCGCGGGCGGGCCCGCGCAACCAGGCCCTCCGCGTCGCCGGAGGAAACCTCGAGGCCCGCCTTTTCCAGGGCCTGCGAAACCTCGCCCGCTTGGGGCGAGGAGAAGCTGGCGCGCACCAGCGCCGAGACCGCTTCCAACAGGTCGCTGCGGGGAACGCCGGCCGGGGCGGCCGCGGTGAGGAGGCGGATGGCGAGATCGTCGGTGCGGTCGGGCAGCCATTCCGCCGACCCGAACCCCGCCTCCGCCAGCGCTGCCGAGAGGCCGCCGGAGGGACCGCCGCGGCGCCGGCGCTCGCTGGCCGCGTGGGCGAGCAAGGCGAAGAAGCAGAGCCCGGCCATCTCCGGCGAGAGCGCCTCCTCCGACTGGGGCAAAAGGCGGCCCTTCCCGTCGGTCCAGGGCCACAGTTCCGCGCCCGGCCCGCTGGCGAAGCGGGCGAGGAGCGTGCGCGCATGGTCCTTGGTGCGGTGGCCGTCAACGTTGCGCCGCAGGCGCTTGCGGGCATTTCCCGCCGCCGCCTGCAGCAGGCTGGGCAGATACGCGCCGCGCGCCTCGGCGCCCGAACGGCTGGACCGGCCGGTCGGGTAGGGCATCCACAGCCGGTCCTGCACCGCCTGAAAGGCGACGTCGTGAGGATGGCCGGCGAGGCGGAAGGCGGCGTACACCGACTGGGCGATCTTCAGCACCCGCACCACGAACGCCGCGAAGGGCTCCACCCGCAAGGCGCGCTGGCCCACCCCGTGAAGCACCTGACGGACGGTGGCCCGCGGGGTGCGGGTCCCCAGCATCCTCTGGGCGACCGACTCCATCTCGGACACCGCCCGGAGCATCGACCAGGTGAGGGGGAAGCCCTCGCCCTGGCCCAGGGCCAAGGCCGCTTCCGCCAGCCACTCGCGGGTGGCGAGGGGAACGGTGGGCCGGGCCGCCGGCGAGCCGCGCCAGGCGCCGGGGTCCATCGCCTGGTCGATGGCCCGATCCGCTCCGGGGCCGAGGCGGGCGCGAAGCTCGTCCGGAAAGAGCAGGGCCGCGTCGAGACCCGACCGCCTTCGCCCGCGGGTGGGCGCCCGCACGAACCAGGAGGAGAGGGCCACCCCGCAGGGGTGCAGCGGATCCCGGGCCTCGAAGGCGGGGCGGAGGCAGGATTCGAGGTGCGGAAGAGGCTGCATCGCCGCTGTGCTCTCGGGGTGACCGTGCCCGCCCGTTTGCGGTCACGGAGGAGGGACGATAGGAGATACAATCAGGATCGGCGGGTAATTCAAATGAGGATGGACGGAGCAGCCGAGCCCCTCGGCGGATCGCCGGAATCGGCCCTCCGCTCCGGTGGTTTTCTCCTTCTCTGGCTGGACGACCGGCCCTCGGTCCGGCTCTTGCCCGGAGACCGGCTGCTCGCGCCCGGCACCCCGGAGGCGGTGATCGCGGCCCTGGCGGAGGCGCCCCGGTTGCTGGTGGAGGCCCTGGGCCTGCGCGCCCCGAATCGCCCCTGGGACCGCCTGGAGCTGACGCTCCGGCCCGGATCGCGGGTGGAAGGAGAAGCCCTTTCCCTGGGGTCCGGTTGCATCCGCATTTCCGTTGGCGAGGAGGCCCCGCCCTCCGGCGCGGCCGCCATCGCCCGGCACGAGGCCTTGCACCTGCTGCTGGCGGGGACCTTGCCCGGCGGACAGAGATGGTGCGACCCGGAGCTGGCCTTTCCCGACTGGATCGTGCGGGGGATGGAAGGGCGCTCCGCGCCCTCCCTGCCTCGTTTCCGCCCGCCCTGGCCGGGCGTCGTGGAGGAGGTGCCGCGGTCCCGGCAGGAGGTGCAGCGCCGGGTCCGCTCCGCCGCCAAGGACGCGCCGGCAGCCCGCCGTTACTTCGGGGAGGCGCTCCTGGCCGCCCTGCAGGCCCTCCCCCAGGGGCGCACGCCGGAGGAGACCGAGCAGGCCCAGCTATGGTTGGTGGAGGCGGCCCTGGGGACCCATTATCTGGAGACCGCCGCGCGGCTCTGGACCGGGGAGGCCGGCGCGCTGCGGCCCACCCTCCTCGACGACTGGCTGATCGACTACGAGCAGTACGCGCGGGGCCTGGCCAATGCGCCCCGCGGGGCGGGCCACCTCTGGCGGATCTCCGAGCCGGAGTGGAGCCGCGATCCGCTGGTGCGCCTCTCGGTCGCGGCCCAGGCGCTGCAGCGCGACGACCACTTCGTCTTCGCCCAGGGCGCTCCCGCGGCGGACGCGCTGGTGTGGAAGACGCGCGGATCCGTCCGGCTGCCTCTGGTGCGCCCCGCGGGCGGGCCGCGTCCGCCCCCCGTCCAGGGATTGCGGGCGGCGCTCCGCGGGGTGGTGGGCGAGGCCTCCGCCCTGGCCCTGGCCTGTCTGGAAGACGCGGCGCGCGACGCGGAAGGCTTCGAGGCCCGGGCGCTCTGGCCGCGCATCCTCGCCCGCTTGCTGGTTTCGGACCTGCCCTGGCCCGAGGCGCCGCGCGCGCCGGCTCCCGCGGTGCAGATCGTCGACTCGCCGGAGGCCTTCTCTTCCTGGTCGGCGGCGGCGGAAGCGCTGCGATCGCTCTTGGGGGAGCGGGGCGCCTTCGTCCCGCGGGTGCTCTCGCCCAGGCCGGCCTCCACCCTGTCCCGCGCGCCCGCGCCTGCGTCCTCGATCCTCCTGGTGCACGGCGCTCCGCCCTCCGCCACCTCGCTGCTCGCCGCCCGGGAGCTGGCCGCGCGCATGCCCGTGCGCGGCGCGCTCTTCTCCGGCGGCCTGGGAGGGGGAGCGGCCTGGGAAAGCCTGGCGGACCTGGAGGAGCCGCTCGATCCCCGCTATCGCGAGGAGCCGTGGGAAGCCGCGGAGCCCCCGGCGCGGCGGGAGGACCTGCCCAGGCTGGCCGACGAGGCGACGCGCTCGGGGCGCCCGCTCTCTCCGCTCGCCTGGCTGCTGGCCATCAGCGCCGTCGGCCTGGAGGAGTGCCATTATCCGCGCGCGCCCTCTCCCGCGCCGAGCGCAGCTCGCTCCTGAAGCGCAGGGCGTAGGCGGCCGCGGAAGCGGGGATGGGCACGAGCTTCAGATCCCTGGCCTGGGTGAAGGCGCGGGGCGCCTTGCCCCAGTTGTAGGCCAGGGCGGCGAAGGTCTCGCGGTCGAGGCGGCCGCGCCATCCCGCCGCCCGCAGCGAGCGGTTCCAGCCGGCCTGGGCGAAGCGCTCGTTCCAGCGCAGCCAGCCGCTGCGGTAGATGCGCGCCGCGGCGATGGCGTTGACCCGCGGGTCCCAGAGCAGCATGGGCGACTCCAGGCGGAAGACCTGCGCCCACCAGGGCATCACCTGGAACGGCCCCAGCTCGCAGGCGCGGCCCAGCGAGGGGCGGAGCGAGGTCTCGGTCATCCCCAGCGCCTCCAGGGCGTGCGGATCCACCCCTTCCTGCCGGGCCACCTCGTGCACCAGGGCACGGAGCCACTCCCGCAGGCGCGGATCGTCGGGCCCGGCCGGCCCGCTGCTCCTGGCGCAGGGCTCGGAAACGGCCGCGACGCCCGCCCCCGTGGCGAGGGCGAGCGCCGCGGCCAGCCCTGCCGTGCCTCTCACCGGTAAGGATCGGCGGCGGGAGGTGGGGCGCGGCGGGCCATGGAGACGGCAGGCGCGACGGGGGATGGCAAGGAGCGCGGGGATCCCTGGCCGTCCTGCTGGGTGGCGACCTCGGTGGCGAGCCGGGCGGCGGCCCGCTGGGTGACGGCCGACATCACCCGGGCGCGCAGGGCCAAGAGGCCGGCCTTGCGGCGCAGGGAGTAGAGGCTCAAGCCGCCGTCGGGGCCGCCTTGCTCCAGCGTTCCCTTCACCAGGGCGGAGATCTCGTCCTGCAGCGCCTTGTCCGCGGGGTCGCCCTGCTGGCAGCTGTCGGGAGAGAGGAAGCAGGCGGAGTTGGTCAGCCGCTCGTCGCGGTCGGCCAGGCGGATCTGCTCCTCCGCCTCGCGGGCCAGCCCGTTGGGCGACCCGTCTCCGGCGCTGCCGGAACTCTCGGCGCCGTCGGCGTCCATCGACTCCACGTCGCGCAGGACGCCTTCGTAGATGGCGCGCGCCTGGTCGAGGTCCTTCTTGTAGGCGGCGAGGAAGCGGGCGTGCGCGGCCTGCGCGGCGCGGCCGTGCGTCCCGTTCTGCGCCAGCTCGTTCTTCCACGACTGGTAGAGGCGCCGGGTGGCCTCGCTGCGCTCCACTCCGGCCGCCTGGCCGAGCTTCACCCAGGCCCGGCTGACGCGCAGGGCGGGACTGTCCTCGGTCTCCGCCCACTTTCCCTGGCTGGGCTGGACGGCGGGCAAGGGCATGGGGGGCAAGGGGTAGGTCACCGTGTCCGTCGCCTTGATGGGCTTGAACTCGTCGGCGGCGGCCGCCGGCAGGGCGGCCGCGAGCGCGAAAAAGAGAAGAGTACGGGTCATGACAGCTCCCTTGGGTTGGATGGTCTCTTCAGGGTTGCCCGCCGTTTCCGGCGCGCAGCACCGGGGCGAGGGTCTGGAGGATCTGCTCCTGGTCGGTAGGGGGCGGCGGCTTCTGCGCGGTCTGCATGGCGGCGATCTGCGCCCTGGCCGCGCCCAGCTCCTTCTGCAGCTCCTCGATCTGCTTGCGGTACCCGGCGGCCTGCGCCTGGGCGGACTTCGTGCGGGCCAGCTCGCGCTCCAGCTCGGCCTTGGCCACCATCCCCACCTTCTTCGCGGCGTCCACCGCGTTGCCCAGCACGTTCGGGCTCTCCAGCGGCTTCACCGGGGCGATGGCGGCCTTGACGATCTCCGGCGCCGTTGCCGGCTTGCTGGCGACCGCCGTCGGGGCCGACGCGGCCGGGGCGGAAGCGGCGGTCTGCGCCTGCGGGCGGATTTCCGCGGCGGCCGTGGGACGCCGCAGCGCCCACACCAAGGCGACCACCAGCGCCGCGCCCAGGAGCGCCCAGGGCCAGAGGTGCCGCGCCGGCGCGGTCTCGAGAGGAGGGAATTCGGTGCGTTCGCTGGACATGAGGTTCTCCTTTCAGGGGTTGTGCGCGACGCCGCGGACGGCCTGCACGCCGCGGAGGAATCCGTCGTTGATGGCGTCCGCGGTGTTGGGCGCGGGCTCGCCGGCGAGGTACGTGACGGGCGGTGCGTCGTTGGCGTGCAGCGCCCAGACGATGAGGAACCCGCGCGACCCGGGATCGACCGGGGTGCGCAGGGGGGCGGTCATCTTCGCGCAGCGGTCGCGCAGCATGCGGACCGCGTCGGCCGCGGTGTGGCCCGCGTCCTGCGCCTTGTCCGCGGCCAGCTGGGCGTAGGCCTCGCGCAGCTTCTGCTTGCCGTCGGCGCAGGAATCGCCCCCGCCCTGGCGGGGGGCGTTCAGGGCGCCGCAGCCCTGCAGCACCGCGTCCAGGTTCCCGCTGGCGCGCAGCGCCCCGTGCGTCACCCGGTTGGCGGAGGCGCAGGCGCGCTCGATCAGCCGCGGCTGCCCCAGGTACACGCCCGCCCGGAAAAGCGGGAGGGCCATGGCCGAGGCCAGCACCTGGCTACTGGAGCCGATGATCTCGTCCAGGCCGGAGGCGGTCATCCGGCTGCCCAGGTCGCGCTCCTGCTCGCGCCTCCGGATGTAGTCGTAGGCGCCCTGGTCGGTATCGAGGGGGCCGAGCGGCGCGATCTGCGGTCCGCGCGTCGCGTCCAGCCCCTTCTGCCAGTCGCGCTCGGTGGGAAGCTGCGCCGTGTCCTCGTGGGCGCAGGCGAGCAGCGCGGCGAGCGAGAGGATCACGATGTGCTTTTGCATGGAAGGTCCTCCTGATTTCGCGACAGCAAAAAAACCGGCATCAGCGCAGCGCCAGCTCGGGCAGCGGCGCTCCCGCCACCGCGTCGAGCAACGGCCCCCCGTGTTCCGGTCCGTAGACGGGCCAGGCGATCTCCAGCGCCTTGCCCAAAGGCCTCCGCCACGCCTCTTCCAGCTCGGCCAAAAAGCGCGTGGCCCGGGCCACCGCCTCCTCCCGCCGGGCGGCGATCCGGGCCCGGCGGTGCGTCTGCTCCAGGCGCAGCGGGGCCCGCAGCCATCCCCCCGGGAGCCTCAGGGCGGGAACGCCTTGGAGCCGGGCGCGGACCAGCGAATGCGGGGCGAGGCGGGGAGGGTCGAGCGAGGAGGCGGGCCGATCGTATTCGGCGCAGACCGCCACCACCGGGCCCGGGCCGGCGATCAGGGCCCGATCCTCTGGCCGCAAGGCCGCGTTGGCGACCAGGAGCGTGAGCACGTGGATCTCGGGCGACCAGCCCAGGGCGCAGGCGCGGGAAGGCTGCACGCGCAAGGGAAGGGAGAGCGCGGGCGCGCTCCCCTCCTCGGGCTTCTCCTCCCGCTCCTCCGCCCGCACCGCGAGAAGCTCGTTGGCGCTCATGCCGCGGCTCCCCGCTGCAGGGCGGCGGCCGCCTCCGCCAGGAGCGTGTGCGTGCGCGCCGCGTCCACCTGCGCGCGGCGGGCCTGCGCCTCGGTGACCGAGAGCAGCGACTTGAGGGTGTGCAGGAGCACCTCCTCGGGGTCGCCGCCGCGCGCGTCCGAGCCGTCCTCGTCCAGGCGCCGGGCGGCGAGCACGATCACCGGCCCCAGCAGCATGGGGAAGGTGCCGCCCACCATGAGGAAGTAGGCGTAGCTGATCTCCCGGTAGGCGCGGGCCATGGTCTGCGCCAGCACGTCGGCGGCGGCCTGGGTCCCCATCGCGTCGCCCAAGGAGCCCATCCCCAGGGCGCCTACCAGCGTGCTCATCCCCAGGCCCAGGCCAGGGCCCAGCAGCATGAGGGTGAGCGCCAGCGGTCGGACCTGCTTCTGCCAGATCTCCGCCCGCCGGGCCGCGCGGATGCGCCGCGCGTCGGGAGAGAGGGCGGGCGCGGCCCGCTCGGCCTGGGCGCGCAAGGCCTGCGAGACCACCCAGCCCAGAGCGGCGAGCTGGATGAGGTTGATCAAGAGGAGCAGCGGCGCGCCGCCGTATGTCTCCAGCGAGTAGTGCCAGAACCGGGCGAAGAGCCCCATCGCCTCCTCCTTCGCAAGCGGCAAGCAAAAAAAGCCGGCCGCCGGATCGCGCCCGCGGGCTTTTTTGCTGGCGGCACATGCGCATCGCGGTGTTCGCCGCCGTGCTGATGCTCGCCGCGCCCGCGGATCCGGCGCCGCGCCGGGCGCCCTGGCTGCTCTTCCCCATCGACGTGCGCCGCTTCGATCGCGTCTCCTCGAAATTCGGCGTGCGCCGGCTGCACGGCCACCGGAAGCTGCACAAGGGCGTCGACCTGGTCGCCCCCAGCGGCTCGTGGGTGGTGGCGGCGCGCGAGGGCAAGGTGGCCGACGCGGGGCGGGCGCGCGCCTGCGGCTGGTACGTGACCGTGCAGCACGAGAACGGCTGGCGCACCGTGTACTGCCACCTGCGCTCGGACCCTCGCAAGCTGGGGATCGCCGAAGGGGTGAGCGTCCCCGCGCTGGGAGTGGTGGGCGAGGTGGGCAGCACCGGCCATTCCACCGGCCCGCACCTGCACTTCTCGCTGCTCGACAACCTGGGCCGGGCGCGCGATCCGCTGCCGGCGCTCTTCACGCCGGAGGAGACGCTGGGCGTCCTGCGGCGCATGGGGCTGGCGCGGTGAGCGCGCTTTCGCCGGCGCTGCGCACGGCCTTCGCCCGGGTGCGCCTTTCCCGGCACGGGCTGTTGGCCGCGGCCGGCGGGGCGCTGCTGGCCTCCCTCGCGGTCGCCGCCGCCTCGCCGCTCTCCCTGGCGGGAGGCGAGGGGGCGCAGCGCGCGGCCGCCCGGTTCCTCGAGGACCTGTCGCAGTACCGCGCCGCCCCGGTCGACCTGCGCTCGGCGTCCCTGGTCGCCGCCGCGGCGGCGGGCTACGAGGACCGCAGCTTCTTCCATCGCCCGCGCTGGGTGCCTCCGCTCAGCCCCACGGGGATGGGCCGGGCGCTGATCCGCAACCTGCGCGGCGTGCCGGAGGGCGGATCCACCATCCCCCAGCAGCTCGCCAAGATCTACTTGCGCGCCGGCGGGCGCCCGGGCCTTTTGGACAAGGCGGGCGAGGCGCTCTTCGCCACCTGGCTTGTGCGGCAGGCCTCTTCCGACGAGGTGGCCGGGCTCTACCTGAACCTGAGCGCCTCGAACTCGATGGGGACCGTGCGCCACCCGGCGGACGGGCTGGACCGGCTCTCGCTGGCGCTGTTCGGCCTGCCTTTGCGCCGGCTCTCGCGCGAGGACCAGCTCGTCCTGGGGGCCTCGCCGCGCGGGGTGCAGTGGCTGCGGGCGCACCCGGCGCTCTCGGCGCGGCGCGTCGCCTCCGCCCGCCAGTGGCTGGTGGCGCAGAAGCTCTGGGATCCCTCGGTCCCCTCGTACCTGGACGACGCCCTCGACGCCGGAAGCGCCTTCCGCTTCACGGAGGGATGGACCGAGCGGGTGGCGAGCGGTGAGCTGCCCACCGCCGATCTCGACCTGGTGGCGGCCATCGACCGCTTCCGCGAGGGGCTCGCGGCGGCGCTCCTGGCCGACTTTCCCGGCACCGCCGTGCGCACGGCCTTCGCCGCCCTGGGCGCCGACGGGGCGGTGCTGGCCCGCTCGGGAGCGGAAGCGGCCCTGATGACGGTGAACTACGGATCGGTGGCGAAGCTGGAAGCGCTGGACCTGGCGGTGGAGGCGTTCGGGCCGGAGGCGGTACGGGAGCTGACGCTGCCGCCGGGCGCCTGCGTGCGCTGGATCTGGTCGACCAAGGACCTGCGCCACTCGCATCCCTCGCGCTACTGCCCCACCGACGTCTCCCCGGCCACCCGGCCGATGGCGATGGACGAGTCGGTGGCCCGCTCCATCAACTCCATGACCGCGCGCCATGCCCTGCTCCTGCCCGCGCTTCTCTTGCAGCGGCGGCCCGACCTGCTCCGCCAGCTCTCCGCCGAGGTGACGCCGGTGGAGCGCGCGGCGCTGGACTCGCCCGCCGATCGGGCCCTGGCCGGCGAGCTGCTGGCCCAGCTCGGCGAGGCGGTGCCGCCCGACGCGGTTCCGGCGGAGCTCTCCTACAGCGCGGCCGGGGTGGCCCTCTTCCGCTACCTGCGGGAGAGGCGGGAGCAGGCGGGGCTGCCCGCCAGCCGGCTGCCGGAGGACCCCACCTCCCTTCTGGGAAACTCCTCGCGCGCCACCGCGGAGGAGATCGGCTCCTACCTGCACCGCAAGCTCTTCGCCAACGACGGCACCTGCGCGCTGAGCGACACGGGGGCGCTTCTGGCGCTGCACCGCAAGGAAGGGACGCTGCGCTGGCTGGCCGCCCGCTGGCCGAAGCTGGTGTTCAGCGGGAAGACGGGATCCTCGCCGCACGACGACTCGGCGCTCGCCGCGGTGGGCATCTGCCTCGACGCCCGCCCGGTGGTGCTGATCGCCGCGCTCCGGCCGCTGCACCCTCCGCTCCCCGACGGCCTGCAGGGATCGGTCCTCTTGCGCGGGATCGACGCCTACCTGCGGGAGCTGTCGCGGCTGGACCGCAGGCCGGCGCCGGCGCCGCTGCCGGCCTGGGCCATGAGCGAGGGCGCGCCGCCGGTGGAGGCGCAGCCATGACGGGGCGCGGCGGCCGGTCGTCCGGATTCGACGAGATGGAGGCGCTGATCTACCGCCTGTTCGCGGAGAAGCAGTTCGCCCTGGCGCTCCTGGCGCTGGTGATGGTGGCGCAGCTTCTCTCCGCTCAGTTCCTCCTCCTCCGCCTGACGCCTCCTTCCTCGCAGGCGCGGGCGGCGCCCGCCGCCTCGCAGCGTCTGGACGTCCGCTGCGAGTCCTCCGCCTTGCGCACCCTTGCGGGCGAGTCGGTGGGCCGGGAGGCGGCGAGAGGAAAAGTGGTGGTCATGCACCTGGGCGCCTCGGAGGAGGCCTGCCTCTCGCAGGCCACCTCCGCCGGCGCTTCCGAGCTGGTGGTGGGGATGAGCGCGGATGGACAGCCTGCTGGCCATTGAGAGCCCGGCGCCGCCGCGCCTCCTGCGCGCCGTCTGCTTGCAGATGCTGGCGCTGGCCGGCTTCGCTTTGCTGTGCTCGCTTCCCTGGGTGCGCCAGGAGAAGCGCGCGGCGCCCCGCCCGCCGGAGCCGAAGAAGGAGGAGCGGCGAATCCGCGTGGTGCAGCTTCCCAGGCCGAAGCCTCCTCCTCCTCCGCCTCCGCCCGCGGCCGCCGCGTCCCGGCCCCCCGCTCCCGCGCCCGCTCCCCGGCCTCCCGCTCTGGCCCGGCCGGCGCAGATGGCCGCGGTTCACCCGCCTGCGCCCGCTCCTGCCCTGGCGCGGATCGCCGCCGATTCCACCGCCGTGCAGGGAGTGCGCATGCGCGTGCTGGTCCCGCGCGATCCCGCCGACCTGGCCGCGCACCTGCGCAACTCCGGAGGCTGCCTGGTGGTGTCGCGGCTCACCGGGGGCGCCGCGGAGGTGCTCTCCGTCCTTTCCCTGGAGGGAAGCATGGCCGTGGCCACCGGCGGCCCTCCCTGCTCGGGAATCCCGCGCCTGCTGCGCGATCCCGCGCTCAACGTCGCGCTGGGCGACCCGCTGGGACGGGCGCGCGCCGACTCGCCGGGCGAGGACCTGGTCCTCCAGGTCTTGCTCAACCCCGGACTGCAAGAGAGCGCGCAGTCCGCGCTGCGCGCTCACTTCGGCGGCCTGCCCCTGGAGGCGATGGGCCGCCTGGCCGCGGAGAGCGGATACGAGCTGACCTGTTTCGCAGAGCCCGGGGGGCCCCTGCGATGTGAATGAGAAGTCCCTGGGAGGTGCCGCATGAAACCGATCGTCGCGTCCTTCATCGCCAGCATCGCCTTCAGCGCCGCAGCGGCGCAGAGCGGCGAGACGATCGCAGTGCTCGAGCTGCGGTCGCGCAACCACCCGATCGCCGCCGCCGAGGCCACCGACCGCCTGCGCGAGGCGGTGCGCCGGGCGCTGCCCGAGGCCAGCATCGTGGACGGGCAGGGCGAAGCCGACTTGATCATCTCGGGGAGCGTGGCCCACGGCGGGCTGGGCTACCGCGCCCGGCTGGAGCTGCGGGACCACGACGGCTCGCTCCTGCAGCAGGCCTCGGCCACGGCCGGCAGCCGCCGCGAGCTGGTGGAGGCGATCGAGGCCGCCGCGAACGACCTGCTCCGCTCCCGCCAGGAGACCCTGGCCGTGGTTCCCCTCAACCTGGGAGCGCTGGTGCTGCCCGAGGTGCCCGGCCCGGCCGAGGTCCCGGAGGACGCGCTCAGCCTGGACGCGGACGCCGGGGTGCTGGTGGCCTGG
>DATKAG010000397.1:0-10886 GCA_035498355.1 Myxococcales bacterium
CGAGCACGTCACGAGGGCCCTCGGGATCGATCCCTGCCCGATTCTTTCGCTGCAGATTCCGTCGAGAGATCCGCGAGTCGTTCTACGACCCGTTCTCCTCGGCCGCGCTTTCCGAAGGGCGCGAACCGACCTCGCCGCCGCTCACCTGGCTCCTCGCCGTCGGCTGGCAGAGGGCCGGGCCGTGGCGGGCGACGGCGGGCTGATCCCGGCGGTCAGCGTGGGGAGTGCCAGGTTTCCGGTTCTTACGACTTGTCGTCGTCCAACCCGAAGAACGTCTGGATCGAGGAGAGGATCTCGCTCCTCTCCTCCTTCGCCCTCCGCTTCCGCGACTCCGCGTCCAACCCCTCCCGCACCGCCGCCAGCTCGGCGCGGCGGCGGGCCATCACCTGGGTGATCACCTCCGCCATGTCCGGGCGGGTGCGGAGCACCGACTTGAAGATGTCCTTGTCGATCCGGTAGCACTCCACCTCCCCCACCGCGATCACCGAGGCGGTGCGGCGCTCGCCGGTCATCACGCCCATCTCCCCGAAGACGTTGGGGGCGCAGAGGCGGGCCACCAGCTTTTCCGCCCCGCCCTCTCCGCGCACCTTCACCTCGCACTCTCCCTTGGTGAGCACGTAGAGCCAGTGGGCGGCGGAATCCTGGCGGGTGATGATCTCCCCCCGCCCGAAGGGGGCCGGGCGCATTCCCTCGGCCAGCCTCTGCCGCTCCTCGTGGGAGAGGCCGGCGAACATCTCGATCTGCTCCAGCGCCTGCGTCCGGTGCTGCAGCTCCCTCTGCACCTTGCGCTCCCGGTGCTGCGGGTCGTCCATCGACACCCAGATGGCCTGGCCGGGCACCGCCAGGGGGATCCCCGCCCGCTTCAGGGCCACGTAGACGCGCACGCGCACCGAGGAGGAGGTGGGGTCGTCCGCCGCCAGGTCGGTGAGCCAGTAGCGGACCGCGTAGTAGGCGAAGCTGTCCGCCCCTTCGCGGGCGAAGTCGTAGCAGATGCAGTTGGGCGGGGGAAACGCCGCCACATGAGAGATGGGCGTGCTCTGCAGCGCGTCCTCGACGGTGTGGATCACCTCCTCCGGCGAGTAGCGGAAGTCGACGTTGAAGTAGACCCACATCCGGTGCTGAACCGGCTGGTCCTGCCGCTGCCCGAGGATGGTGATGTTCTCGCCCAGCAGCGCCGAGTTGGGGACGATGATGGTGTCCCAGTTGCGCGTCTCCACCACCGTGTGCCGCCAGCGGATGGCGGTGATCCGCCCTTGCTGGCCGTTCGCGAGTTGCAGCCAGTCGCCGATGTGGATGGAGTCGTCCAGCTGCAGGGCGATCCCGCCCAGCACGTTCCCCAGGGTGGCCTGCAGGGAGAGGCCCAGCACCACCGTCACCACCGCCGAGGTGGCGATGATCCCCGAGAGCTGCACCCCGCTGCGGTGGAGGATGCCGATCAAGGCGAGGATGTAGGCGGCCCCCAGCGCCAGGTCGTGGACGATGTTCGCCACCTCGATCTTCAGGGCGAGCAGCACCAGGTCGAAGAGGAGGATGGCGACGAAGTCGATGATCACCAGCACTTCCATCAGGTCGGCGAGGAACCACACCCGCCGGGCCCAGCCCTCGGCGTGCACGATCCCCAGCACCGCCGCGAAGAGGAAGGTGGTGAGGTAGAGCATGTAGAGGATGGTGGCCCGGCGGATGCGCTTGCGCCGCCGGGGATCGACGCGCTTGATCAGCGCCGCCAGCGTCACCAGGATGGCGGCCAGCAGGAGCAGCGTCCAGGGCGAGGCGTACCCCAGCCACTCCCGGGCCCGGGCGGTGGGCGCGGGGAAGGCGAAGGGGTCCTCGTTGGCGTCGACCTGCGTGGCCACGATCAGCGCGCCGGCGCCGGCCGCCGCGGCTGCCGCGGCGTTCTGCTGCTGTTGCTGCTGCGCCGCCTTCGGGTCCGGGGCCGCGCGCGCCCCGGCGCAGAGCGCGAGGCACAGGAGGAGCAGCGTTCTCACTTGATCCCGTAGACCTCGTCCAGCTCGCAGACGTGGAGGAAGTCCTTGCGCAGCGCCCGGATCTCCGCCTTCACCTCGTCGATCACCGCGGGCTTGAGATGGTAGAGGTAGACGCGCGCGCCCCGGCGGTCCAGCTTCGCCAGCTCGCCCATCGCCGTCTTCGGGGTGAGGTGGC
This sequence comes from Myxococcales bacterium, assembly GCA_035498355.1. GTDB lineage: Bacteria > Myxococcota > Myxococcia > Myxococcales > 40CM-4-68-19 > 40CM-4-68-19. Next base: position 2,161 of record DATKAG010000397.1, read on the forward strand.
CGGAGAGATCGGCCAGCCACTGCATGGAGTTGGGGAAGCTGAGCTCGAGGAACACCGCCTTGAGGTTCGGGGTGGCGTTCACCGCCCGCCACAGCTCCTCGGTGGGGCCGGTGTCGCCGGAGAAGGCCACCGCGCAGTCGCGGCCCTCGAGGATGTAGCCCACCGAGTACACCGGGTGGTGCACGGGGATGGCCCGGATGCGCAGCCCCTGGCAGGTGACGGGCTCGTTGGGGAGGATGGTCTCGAAAGCGAGGACCGGGTTCTCCCGGGTGGGGATGGAGCGGAAGTCGGGCCAGACCCGGTTGTTGAACACGTCCTTGTCCAGCGTCTCCATCGTCTCGGCCGGCCCGTGCACCACCACCGGCCGGGTGCGGTTGCCGACCAAGAGGTCGGTCATCAAGGGCACGTCCTTGACGTGATCGAAGTGCGAGTGCGTGAGGAAGATATCGTCGATCTCGAGGATCTCCTCGAGCTCCAGGGCCGCGGTGATGGCCCCGCCGTCGATGGTCAGCTTCCCGTCGACCAGAAAGCAGGTGGTCCGATGCCGGGGAAGCTCGCCGCCGTGACAGCCGAGGACCTTGATCTTCATCTCAGTCCCCGAAGCGCTCTTTCATCTCGAGAAACTCGAGATACTTCTGCATCTTGCCGGTATCCGGCACGACCACTCCCTCGGGCACCAGGGTGATGATCCGCGCCTTGGCGGTCTTGTTCACCGCCTCCTGCACCTCCTGTGCGGAGATGCCCATCCGTCCGTGCAACTCGTTCAGGTTCACCGGGACGAGCCTGCCCTGCGGGGTCTCCTTGCCCCGCTTGAGGGCCGCCTGCCAGAGGTAGTGGACCACCCGGCTGTTGGGGTCGCGCAAGAGCAGGTTCTCGATCTGCTCGTCCGCTTCCTGCAGGCGATCCGAGAGCTTCTTGATCAGGCGGACGGCGATCTCCACGTTCCCCCGGATCATCGCCTCGAACGTCTTGGGGTCGATGACCAGGAGCTTGGCATCCTCCGCCACCACCGCCCCGGCCGAGCGGGGCTTGTTGTTCAGGATGCTCATCTCGCCGAAGAACTCCCCGGCGCCCAAGGTGGCGAGAATCTTCTCGGTTTCCCGCACCGTCTTGGTGATGTTCACCTTCCCGGCCTGGATGACGTACATCTCCTTGCCGGGCTCTCCCTCGCGAAAGAGGACGTTCCCGCGCTTGAACTCCTTGCCGAAACGCTGGAACAGCGCGTCCTCTCCGCCCATGTCGAAGTCCTACCAGCGGTATCCAGTACCGGTCAATTTAGCGGACGTGACGCCAATCACACGGATTCTGCCTACTTGTGCTCCATCCGGAAAACGCCGTCCCACCCTTGCGAGGGGGGCTTTTCCAGCATGCGGACGCAGCGCGCCAGGAGCAAGGCGGAGGGCCCGTCGCCGGCGAATCTCTGGCAAAGCGAGTCGAACTGCAGCCGCGCCTCGGCGAACCTTCCCGCCCGGTAGAGGGCCAGCCCTTCAGCGTAGCCCGAGAGCAGCGGCAGCTCCTCCGGGGCGGCCGGTCCCTTCCGGCGCAGCTCGTAGAGCCGCACCGCCTCCTCCTTGCCCTTCACCCGCACCGAGTCCAGCTCCCGCACCGTGTAGTCCTGGCCGTCCGCCAGCGCCTTGCGGGCCAGGGCCAGCGTCTGCCCGGTGACGAGGATGTGAGTGCCGTACTCCCGGTTCAGCCCCTCCAGCCGGCTGGCGAGGTTCACGTTGTCGCCCATCACCGTGTAGTTGAAGCGCTGGGAGGAGCCCATGTTCCCCACCACCATCGGCCCGGAGTTGATCCCGATGCCGATGTCCACCTCGGGCAGGTTCGGGTCCTCCACCCGCCACTTGCGGCGCATCCGCTCCAGCGTCTCCATCATCTCCAGCGCCGCGTCGCAGGCATTGGCGGCGTGCTGCTCGCTGTGCACCGGCGCGCCGAAGAAGGCCATCACCGCGTCGCCGATGTACTTGTCCAGCGTGCCCCGGCGGCGGAAGACGATCTCCGTCATGGGCGAGAGGTATTCGTTGAGCAGGTGCACCAGCGCCTTGGGCGTGAGCTTCTCGGAGATGCCGGTGAACCCCCGGATGTCCGAGAAGAGCACCGTCAGCTCCATCTCCTTGCCGCCCAGCTGGAGGTTTTCCGGCTGCTGGAGCATCTCCTCCATCACCTCGGGGTTGAGGTAGAGCTGGAAGGCCTTGCGCAGCTGCCGCTTGTCCTTCTCCTCGGTGGCGTAGCGGTAGACGGTGACCAGCACGAACATCGAGCCCAGCTCCAGGAGGGGCAGCCCGGCGAACACCTCGTAGCCCGCCCAGAAGGCGGCGCTGGCCCCGGCCCAGACCAGCGAGCCGGAGACCGCCAGCACGGGGAGCGCGTGCGTCACCTTCACCCGGGCGAAAAGGAAGGCGAAGACCAGGGCGATGGCCTGGGCGAAGAGCACCTCGCCCACGTCGATGGCCAGCCCGCGGCGGAGGAAGTGGCCGGTGAGGATGTTCTCCACCGCGTTGGCGTGCGTCTCGATCCCGGAGGTGATCTTGTTCAGCGGCGTCACCCGCTGGTCGAAGGTGCCCTGGGCGGTCACCCCCACCAGCACCACCTTGCCCGCGAGGTCGTGGTCCCGCTTGCCGTCGATGATCTCGGCGATGGAGTAGTTGTCGAAGGTGCGGTCCCGGCCCACGTAGTTGATGGTCATCAGGCCCCGCCCGTCCACCGGCGCGCGCACCTTCCCCCCGAAGTCCACCGAGTCGAGCAGCGCGCCCTCCTCGGGCGTCTGGGTGAGGGGGATGACGTCGCGCGGGGAGAGGCCCATCGCCAGGGCCGCCAGCGCCGTGTCCAGCGAGGGGTAGTACCGCTCGCCGATGCGGATGGTGAGGGCGGTGCGGCGGATGACGCCGTCGAAGTCCGGCAGGGCGTTGAAGAAGCCGATCCACTTCGCTCCCCGGACGATGGGGGCAAGAGGGGGGCGCAGCCCCGCGTACTGCTTGGCCCAGGTGAGCTTGACCGGGAGGGCCCTGGGGCTGTCGGGCCGCTCCCGCCATTCCGGCAGGTGGATCTGCATCCGCTCCATCGCCTTCAGCTCCGCCTCGGCGTCCGGCGGGGCCAGATCGCGCATCTCCGGCGCCGTGAGCATCACCACCCCCAGCACCAGCCGGCCGGCGGCCCGGGCCACCGCCTGCCCCATCACCGCGTCCGGATCCTCTCCGCCCAGGTCCTGGTCCAGCTCGGCCCCGTACGCCTCGTGCTGCCTGACCATCGTGTCGAGGAGCTGGCGCATGGCCGAAAGCTTCTGCTCCCCGTCCGAGAGCCGGCCCCGGGCGGTCTGGTAGATGGGCTCCGCCTCGGGCTGTACCCGGCGGTCGAGGAGCTGCAGCGCCGAGGCGGCGCCGGCGATGTCCGACTCCGCCTCGCCGAACCGCTCCACCGTGGCCCGGTTGCGGGGAGCGGCCAGCGAGACGTCCTCGAAGCGCTTGCGGTAGCGCTTGGCCCCGGCGAACTTCCCCCCCAGGTCCTCGTCGGAAAAGCTCATGTCGAAGCCGATGGCCTTGACCCCTGCCCCGTCCAGCTTCTCGATCAGGGCGGCGATCACCCGCCGGTCCCAGGGAAAGCGCCCGAAGCGGGCGATGGCCGCCTCGTCGACCGCCGCCACCACCACCTGCCCCGAGTGCCGGGTGCCCCGCAGCGCCGCCCGCTGGGCGAAGCGCAGGTCGGTGAGCGCCCCTTCCAGCCGGGTGAGCAGCGGCACCTCGGTGCGCCCCGCGAGCTGGAGCACGTGCAGGGCGGCGAAGAGGAAGCCGGTGAGGAGCCCGATGCGGAACGCCGTCACCCGCGTGAGGAAGGCCCGGAGGCGCCGCATGCAGGCAGCGTACACCACGCCCCGGGGTCCGCTCTCCATTTCCCCGCGGTTACACTGCCCCCGTGACCTCCGTCCCCTTCGACCTGGTGAACGACCACGTCTTCGTCCGGGCCAGCGTCGAGGGGAAGCCGGCCGACCTGATCGTCGACACAGGATCCAGCCTCTCCTCCCTGGGGGAGTCGTTCGCCGCCCGCGCCGGCATCTCCCCGATGGAGGGATTCGCCACCGCCGCGGGCGCGGCCAGCGTTCCCGTCCGCCTCGCCCAGGTCCACAGGCTCGCCCTCCAGGAGGTGGATCTGGGCGAGGCGGTGGTGGTCCTGGTCCCGGTCGACCAGGTCTCCCGCGCCGAAGGGCGTCCGGTGGACGGGTCCTTGGGAGTCGACCTGTTCGCCCGCCACGCGGTGGAGATCGACTACCGCTCCTGCGCGCTCCTCTTGCGCGAGCCGGGGACCCTGCAGCCTGGGGGCGGCGTCCCGGTCGCCATCGACGCCCGGCGGGGCATCCCGCTGCTGGAGGCGACGCTGGAGACGCGCGAGGGAACGCGCATCCAGGCCCGGCTGGCGGTGGACCTCGGCTCCTCCTTCCTCGCCCTGCGCCTTTCCGCCTCCTTCGTGGAAAGGCACGGGGAAGCGTTCGCCGGGCTTTCCGGGCTGGAGGCGGCCCTGGGGACCGGCGTGGGCGGGCGGCTCATGGGTCGGGTGGTGCGCCTGCGCGGTCTGCGGCTCGGCGACCTGTCCGTGGCGGGGCCGGTCGCAGGGCTGGCCCGGGAGCGGAAGGGAGCCCTGGAAACCGGACTGTTCGACGGCACCCTGGGAGTGCCGGTGTTCCGGCCCTGGGCGGGAATCGACTACAAGGCCGGCCGCCTCTTCCTCCATCCGGAGGCCGGCCGCGAGTCCCTCTACGACGCCAGCGGGCTGGGCCTGACCAGCGACCAAGGCGGCATCCTCATCGACTCGGTCGCCTCGCCCTCCCCCGCATCCGAGATGGGCCTGCGGCCCGGGGACCGGCTGGCGAAGCTCGACGGCCGCCCGCTGGTCCCCCGCGATCTGCACTCCTTGCGCCAGTCCCTGCGCGAGGCGGGCGCCACCCGGGTGCTGGAGATCGAGCGGCTGGGTCCGGTGCGAATCCGCCTGCGCACTCTCGTGTAGATTCCCCGCCAGAACCTGTCTAAGGTGCGCGCCGCGATGGCGGACAAGGGACTCACCTACCGCGATGCCGGCGTCGACATCGACGAGGGCGACGCGCTGGTCGAGCGCATCAAGCCGCTGGCGCGCCGCACCGCCCGGCCCGAGGTGCTGGCGGGGATCGGCGGCTTCGGCGGCCTCTTCGAGGTCCCCAAGGGATACCGCGAGCCGGTGCTGGTGGTGGGCACCGACGGCGTGGGCACCAAGCTCAAGCTCGCCTTCCTCGCCGGCAAGCACGACACGGTGGGCATCGACCTCGTGGCGATGAGCGTCAACGACGTGGTGGTGTGCGGGGCCGAGCCGGTGGTCTTCCTCGACTACTTCGCCACCAGCCGGCTTGACGCCAGGGAGGCGGAGCAGGTGATCCGGGGCATCGCCGAGGGCTGCCTGCGCGCCGGCTGCGCCCTGATCGGCGGCGAGACCGCCGAGCTGCCTGGCTTCTACGCCAAGGGCGAGTACGACCTGGCGGGGTTCTGTGTGGGAGTGGTGGAGAAGAGCCGGATCCTCGACGGCTCGCGGGTCAAGGCCTCCGACGTGGTGATCGGCATGGCCTCCACGGGCCTGCACTCCAACGGATACTCGCTGGCCCGCAAGGTGTTCGAGGACGGCCTCTCCCCGGCTCTGGCCGCCGAGCTGCTGGAGCCGACCCGCATCTACGTCAAGGACTGCCTGGCCCTGCGCGAGGCGGTGGACGTGCACGCCTTCGCCCACGTCACCGGCGGCGGCCTTCCCGGGAACCTGCCCCGGGTGCTGCCCGAGGAGCACCGGGCGGCGCTGCGCCGCGGCTCCTGGCCGGTGCCGCCCATCTTCCAGCGCATCCAGCAGGCGGGGAAGGTGGCGGAGGCGGAGATGCTGCGCACCTTCAACATGGGGGTGGGGATGTGCGCAGTGGTCTCGCGCCCGGATGCGCCCCGGGCCCTCGCCTTGCTGCAGGCGCGGGGGTTGCCGGCGTTCGAGATCGGCGTCATCGAGAGCGCCCCCGGGCTCGCGGAGCCCGAGGTGGTCGTCGCCTGATATGAAGATCGGGGTGCTCGCGTCGGGCTCCGGCTCGAACCTGCAGGCCATCCTCGACGGTTGCGCCGCGGGAAGGATCCCCGCCCAGGTGGCGGCGGTGATCTGCAACCTGCCGGGAGCGAAGGCCCTGGAGCGCGCCCGGGAGGCCGGCGTTCCCGCCCTGCTCCTGCCCCACCGGCAGTTCGCCTCCCGCGAGGACTACGACCGCGAGCTGATTGCCACGCTGCAGCGCCACGGCGTGGACCTGGTCTGCCTGGCCGGGTTCATGCGGCTGATCACCCCCGTGCTGCTGCGGGCGTTCGAAAATAAAATACTGAATATCCATCCGAGCCTGTTGCCCGCCTTCCCCGGCATGCACGCCGTCCGCCAGGCGCTGGAGGCGGGGGTGCGGGTTTCCGGCTGCACGGTGCACGTGGTGGACGAAGGGACCGACACCGGCCCCATCCTCATCCAGGCCGCGGTCCCGGTGCTGGAGGGCGATACCGAAGACTCGCTGGCCGCGCGCATCCTGAAGCAGGAGCACCGCTGCTACCCGCGGGCCCTCTCGCTCTGGGCGCAGGGCCGGGTGCGCATCGAAGGGCGCCGCGTCCGCATCGCCGGCGCCCCGGCCGGCGGGGATGCGGCCATCTCCTCGCCGGGGCTGGCCGACTGATGCCCGTTCCTCTCCCCAAGCCGGTCGCCAAGCGCGTCTACGACGTGGCGGTGCTGGGCCCGGACGTGGGCGGCGCGGCGGCCGCCGCCCTCTGCTCGCGCCGGGGGCTGCGCGCCCTTCTTGCGCCGCTGACGCCGGTGATGGCGGCCCGGGAGAGCGAGGGATGGCTGCTGCCGGCCGCCCAGTCCATCCTCCCGCCCCTCCGCCAGCTCTCCGGCGCGGCCGCGGTGCTCGACGAGGCGGGCCTGGGCACCGACCTGCAGCGCCACGGAGGCGGGCCGGGATCGTTCCAGATCCTCACCGACAAGCTGCGGCTCTCCCTGCCGGCAGACGTGCACAAGCGGCGGGCGGAGCTGCGCCGGGAGCTCTCCGACGTGGTGGGAGCGGAGGCGGAGGCGGCCCTGGAGAGCCTGGAGGGGCTGGGACGGGCCTGGGACGAGTTTTTGCGCGAGCCGCCTCCCTGGCCGGCGCGCGGGTTCCTCGAGCGGCGCAAGGTGCGGAAGATGATTCCCCCTCCGCCCCTGCTCCCCGAGGGCCTGGTGGCGGACTGCCTGCACGCGCTGGCCCCGTTCGTCTCTTCCTTGCCCGGCGACGTGGCCCCGGAGTCGGTGGCGCGCGAGGCCGCCGCCCTGCTCCGCTCCCCGCTGCGCGTGTTCGCAGGGGCGGCTCAGCTCGCGGAACTGCTCCGGCAGAAGTGCGCGGCGGCGGGCGGCGACATCCTTCCGGAGGTTGGCGTCGAGCAGCTCCGGGTGGAGAAGAAGGGCGTGGTCTTCCAATTGGGGGGAAACGAGGTCCGGGCCGCCTGCGTGATCCTGGCGTGCTCCGCCGAACGGATCGCGGCCATGGTGCAAGGAGGCGCCCGGCCGGAGCGGAAGATCGCCGACGAGGCGGCGCTGCCGGTGCAGCGCAAGGTCACGCTCGCCCACTTCGTGGTCCGCCCCGAGGGCCTGCCCCAGGCGCTGGAGGACGCGGCCCTGCTGCTCGGCCATCCCCTGGGGCCCCTGCTCCTCAGCGCCCTGCCCGCCCGGCGGGCCCGGGGCGAGAGCGCGGGGGAAAAGCTGCTCACCGTGGCCCGGGTGGCCGACGCGGGCTTCGCCGACGACCAGGGGCTGCTCAACGGGATCCGCTCGGCGCTGGAGCCCGTCTTTCCCTTCTTCGAGCGGCACGTGGTCCACCAGGCGGCGGACGTGAATCCCGCCCAGCCCCACCCCATCCTCCGCATCCCCGAGGACGGCGAGGCGGTGGGGCTGCGGCCCCTCTCCGCGGCCGATCAGCACGTCACCTTCGCCTCGGCCGCCACCTACCCGGGATTCGGGCTGGAAGGGCAGATCCTGGCCGCCCGGGCGGCGGCCGGGCAGGCGCTGGCCCTCTCCAGGCGCAAGACGGTGAGCGCGACTTGACGCGGGGCGGCTTTTGAGCACAATGCCGCGTTCCTTCAAGGCAACGAGGCGTTTCCATGGCGTTCAAGTGCGATCTGTGCGGCAAGGGCCCCCTGGTGGGGAACCAGGTGTCGCATGCGAACAACAAGACCAAGAAGCGGACCCTCCCCAATCTGCAGAGGGTGCGCGCCCTGGTGGACGGGGCGCACCGGCACATCCGCGTCTGCACCCGCTGCCTGAAGGCCGGCAAGGTCACCAAGGCGGCGTGAAGCGCCGCGACTGACGTGCCGGAGGGGAACGGCAGCGCCGTCTTCGATCCGCGCGCGGCGCAGCGGGCGCTGCAGGGCGCCCGCGGCAAGCAGAAGCTGGACCTGATCCTCTCCGCTCCCGACCCGCAGCAGCTGGTCGAGTCCCTGCCGGCCGAGGAGCTGTACTTCGCCATCCTCGACGTGGGGCCGGACGACGCCGCCGAGCTGGTGGCGATGGCCGCGCCCGAGCAGTTCCGCCACCTGGTGGACATGGCCGCCTGGCGAGGGGCGGACGAGGGCCCCCGCACCGGCGAGGTCCTGCGCTGGCTGCGCCTCGCCAGGGAGGGGGGCGCAGACCTGGCGAAGTTCCGCGGCCAGCTCTGGGCCCTGGACATCGAG
>DATKAG010000398.1:0-3836 GCA_035498355.1 Myxococcales bacterium
CCCAGCGCCCGTTTCAGCCGGGCGATGGCCTCCTCCCGCGTGCGGGCCCAGACAGCCAGCTTGCCGATCATCGGGTCGTAGTAGCGGGGGACCTCGCTCCCGCTCTCCACGCCCAGGTCGTTGCGCACCCCCGGCCCGTAAGAGACGTGCAGGTCCTGGATGGTTCCCGGGCTGGGGAGGAAGTTCTTCGCCGGGTCCTCCGCGTAGAGGCGGGCCTCGATGGCGTGCCCGCGCAGGTTCTTCAGCACGTCCTCCTGCGACCAGGGCAGGCGCGCGCCCGCGGCGATCTCGATCTGCCAGCGCACCAGGTCGAGCCCCGTGCACCACTCGGTGACCGGGTGCTCCACCTGCAGCCGGGTGTTCATCTCCAGGAAGTAGAAGCTGCGGGTGTTTCCGTCCACCAGGAACTCGCAGGTGCCCGCGCCCACGTACTTCACCGCCTTGGCCGCGTTCACCGCCACCCGGCCCATCTCCGCGCGCAACTCCGGGGTGACGATCGCGCTGGGCGTCTCCTCGATCACCTTCTGGTGCCGCCGCTGCACGCTGCACTCGCGCTCGCCCAGCCAGATGCAGTTGCCCTGGGTGTCGGCGAAGACCTGGATCTCCACGTGGCGAGGCCGGGCGATGGCCTTCTCGATGTAGACCCGGGCGTCGCCGAACGAGCTCATCGCCTCCCGCTTGGCGGTGGCGAGCGCGGAGTCGAACTCCTTCGGGTCGGCGACCAGGCGCATCCCCTTGCCCCCGCCGCCCGCGGCCGCCTTGAGCATGATGGGGTAGCCGATGGAGACGGCGTACTCCTTGGCCGCCGCCTCGCCTCCCTCGGGGATGGGCTCCTTCTGGCCCGGGACCACGGGCACGCCCGCCTCCAGCGCCTTGCGCCGGGCGCGGGTCTTCTCCCCCATCTCCTCCATCGCCTCGGGCGGCGGGCCGATGAAAGTGATGCCGGCGGCGGCGCAGGCGCGGGCGAAGGCGGCGTTCTCGGAGAGGAAGCCGTAACCGGGATGGATGGCGTCGGCCTTGGTGGCCTTGCAGGCGCCGATCACGTTCTCGATCACCAGGTAGCTCTCGCGGGAGGGGGCGGGTCCCACGCGCACGGCCTCGTCGCAGGCGCGGACGTGCAGCGCCCCGCGGTCGGCGTCGCTGTAGATGGCCACCGTGCGGATGCCCATCTCCCGGCAGGTGCGGGCCACCCGGATGGCGATCTCGCCGCGATTGGCGATCAGGACCTTGCGGATGCTCACGGCGGCGCACCCTAGCAGAACTGCGGTCAGTCGGTGGCGCCGTTCCCCGTCTTCGGACGCCTCGCCCGGAACCGCAGCGGGTCCACCGGCTCCCCCGCCAGGTCGATCTGGTAGTGCAGGTGCGGCCCCGTCGTCCGCCCGCTGTCGCCGCTGCGGGCAATGACCTGTCCCTTCTCCACCCGCTGCCCGTTGCGCACCAGGAGCGCGTCGTTGTGGCAGTAGGTGGTCACCACCCCGCGGCCGTGATCGAGCACCAGGATGCGGCCGTTGATCCCGTCGCTGCTCGCCCGCCGCACCACTCCGGCGGCCACCGCGTGCACCGGGGTGCCGATGGCGGTCCCCAGGTCGACGCCGGAGTGCAGCCTCCATCCGCCCAGGATCGGGTGCTCGCGCGCGCCGAAGGCCGAGGTGATCCGCACCGTCTCGGGCAGCGGCCAGCCCAAAGCGTAGGTCTCGCCCAGCATGGCCGCCTGGGCGGCGCGGGCGACGCAGGCTTCCGCCCGGGGCGGCAGCGCGCGGGCAAGGTCATCGAGCGTGGAGGACCGCGCCTCGTCCAGCGCATAGAGGGCCGCGTCCTCGCCGCAGAACAGCGCCAGGAGCGCGGCATCGTCGGAGCCCAGCCTCCTGGAAAAGGAGCGCAAGCGCGGGACCACCTCCGCCGGCTCGCTCTCCAGCACGGCCGCGGCGCCGTAGGCCAGCGCCTGCGCCGGAGGCACGGGAGCGGCCAAGAACGGCGGCGGGCGGGGAGGCACCAGCGTGCCGGCCCCGAAGTAGGCGAGCAGGGGGCGCGCCGTGGTCCGCGTCCGGAAGAACCAGGCCCCCACGGTGCGCACCAGCGCGCCCGCGGGCGTGTGGTACCAGCCGGCCCACAGGCAGAGGGCGGAGAGGAAGAGCTCGAGCAGCGGCAGCCGGCCTTTCATCGGAGGGAGAGGAGGGCGGCGACCAGCAGCGGGGCGAGGACCACGGCCGCGGGCAGGCGGAAGCGGGCGGTGCGCGCGTGCTCCAGGGAGCGGAAGACCGCCCGGGGGACGAGGAGGACGGCCAGGCCGGTGAGGACGGCGGCGCGGGCCAGGTGCCCCAGCCAGGAGAGGTGCAGGGCGAGTTGCAGGGATCCCTGCACCATCCGGCCCACGGAGAAGGCGCCGGCGAGCGAGAGGAGGAGGGCGGCCAGGGGGCGCACCAGGCCCAGCGGTGAGCGCGCGCGGCGGAGGAGGTCGCGGCCCGCCTGCCATTCCTTGGCGGCGTCGCGCTCGCCGTAGCCGAGCAGGGGCACGGCGACCAGCGCGTCGGCCAGCAGTTCCCAGATCAGGGCGACGGCGCGGGCGAACCAGGTGCGCTGGGTGAGCCCCACCAGCTCCACCAGGGGCGCGGTGAAGGACCACTTCGACCAGAGGGCGTCGAAGAGGGCGTCGATGCGGTCGACGCCCCAGAGCACGCGGTCGCCCACCACGTCGGCGGCCGCGTGCGCGCCCACCGCCGCCAGGGCGCACAGGCCCAGGGGCAGGAAAGCCCAGCGGATCCGGGCCGCCCTCTCGTGGAGGTTCCAGCGCACCGGCGGAATCTTGGGGCGATCGGCCCCGGCCGTCAGCTTTCCTGCAGCTGCTCGCGGCCGGCGGCGCCGTGGTTCAGGGCGGCCACCAGCGAGACGCCGCCGAGGATGTTGCCCAGGAGCGAGGGGGCGAGGAATCCCCCGAGGTAGCCGCCGAGGGAGAGATGGCCGGTGGTCACGAGCAGGAGCTTGTCCACCGATCCGGCGATCACGTGCGCGAAGTTTCCCACGCCGATCAGCCAGGTGATGATGATGATCACCGCCAGGCGGCTGTTCTGCGCCCCCGGCATCAGCCAGACCATCAGGGCGATCAGCCAGCCGGCGAAGATGCCCTTGAGGAACACCGTGCCGAAGGGATCGCCGATCCCGCTCCCCGCGATCTGCATGAAGATCTGGCGCAAGGGCTCCTCGAAGACGGCCGTGTGCCCGAGGGCCAGCGCCACGCCCAGCGCCCCGAGCAGGTTCGCGACCAGCACGATCGCCCAGAGCCGGACCATCTTGAGAAGCACCCACGCGGCCCGGCGCCGGAGCACGGGCAGCACCACCGTGAGGGTGTTCTCGGTGAAGAGCTGCTGCCGGCCCAGCACCACGATGAGGAACCCCACCGTGTACCCGAGCTTGGCGATCAGCGGCCGCCAGGGCGCCTCGGGCAACAAGGCCCGGAGCAGGCCCTCGCTCATGAGCGAAAAGCCCATCGAGAGGCCGGCTGCCAGGCCGGAGAAGAAGAGCGAGCTCCCGCTCCGCTTCAGCTCGTCCCGGCCCTCGCTGTAGATGGCCTCGTAGACCACGCTCGGGTGGGGGGCGCTGCGCTCCTCCGCCTCCTCGGCGAGGTCCTTGGGGGGCTGCGGCAGCTCCTCCGTGGACTGATCGGGCATGCGCTCTAGAGTGTGGCCGGGGAGCGCAGCCCGGTAGTGGCTGCCTAGAGCGCATTTCATAACCTCGGACCGAGCCAGGCGGCGGAGATGCAAGCCGCGCAAGGAGCGACGAGGAAACGTACCGGGCTGTACGTTGACGAGGAGCGACGCCGCCCGGCGCCGCAGATCCGC
>DATKAG010000399.1:0-8737 GCA_035498355.1 Myxococcales bacterium
GTGCCCCGGTTACGTTCTGAAGGCGGCACGCGCGCTGCAGTTCCGAACGGCGAGGAGGCCGACATGCCCAGCCCGAGGACCGCGAAGCAACCCGACCCCCAGAGCGCAGCCACCACTCCCGTACGGAAGATCATGAGCAAGGAAGTGGTGACCGTGCGCAGCGGCACCAGCCTGGACGCGGTGGTGGAGCTGATGCTGGCGCGCGGCCTCTCCCGGCTGCCGGTGGTGGACGAGGGGCACCGGCCGCTGGGGATCGTCTCCAAGACCGACGTGGTGCAGGACACCCACGATCGGGGCGACACGATCGAGGTCCCTGCCCCCAGCGAGCGGGGGTTCCACGTCGTTTCCGAAGGAGCGGTGGTGGACGAGGTGATGACCAGGACGGTGGTGAGCGCCTCGGAGGACGCCTCGGTGCAGCGGGTGGCCGAGCTGATGGTCTCGCGCCACGTCCACGGGCTGCCGGTGGTGAACGCCCAGGGCGAGCTGGCGGGCTTCGTCTCCACCATGGACGTGCTGGCCTGGTTGGCCGGGAAATAGTACGGAGCGTGCGGCGGCTCCGAGACCACCGCACGCTGCCGTGGCCGCTTCCTGTCGTGCCCGAGCAGTTCTTCCGCGGCCTTTTCAGGCGGTGTGCGCGAAGAGGGGCAGGCACGTACGGGCGCAGCGAACGTCTTCCGGATTCGGCTTGGCCGAACAGGCGCGGATGCCGATGGGCTCGTCGGTCCTGGCGTCCCGCACCACGGTGCACTGGACGAGCTGGTTGCCGTTGACGCGGCAGCGGACCCTGCGCTGCTCGACGCGGTAGTGGCGGTCGGCGGACCACCCGGTCAGCCAGAGTGCGACGAGGGGAGAGATGGCGACCAGAAAGACGGCGATCGAGAACCAGCTGCCTTGTCCGTTCATGGCGACCTCCCGGATGGAGGGTGACTCTGCAAGCCCTGCGCCGCCTTTCCGGAGCGCGAATCGCCCTCGGCCGGCGCACCCGCTTCGCCGGGCGCGGGAGGGTGGCGCATCCCTTTCGTAACCCTGCGGCAAATCGTCCCCGCTTGATTCGCGTCCCGCGGACGGCCAGAGTGGGTCCCCCGACGGAGGTGGCCATGGGTCGCTACGACGAGGAGTTCCGCCGCTCGCTGCAGGACCCGGAAGGGTTCTGGGCGGAGCAGGCCAAGGCGCTGCGCTGGCGAAAGAGCTGGGACCGGGTGCTCGATCGCGACGATCCCAAGCACCCCCGCTGGTTCCAGGGCGGCGAGCTGAACACCTGCGAGAACGCCCTCGACGTGCACGTGGAGTCGGGCCGCGCCGATCAGCTCGCCCTGGTCTGGGACAGCGCGGTGACGGGCCAGACGAAGAAGTACACCTACCGCGAGCTCCTGCAGGAGACCGCCCGCTTCGCCGGAGCGCTGCGGAAGCTGGGCGTGGGCAAGGGCGACCGGGTGGTGATCTACATGCCCATGATCCCGCAGGCGGTGATCGCCATGCTCGCCTGCGCCCGGGTGGGGGCGGTGCACTCGGTGGTGTTCGGGGGGTTCGCCGCCCACGAGCTGGCCGCGCGCATCGAGCACGCGACGCCCAAGCTGATCGTCTGCGGATCCTGCGGGCTGGAGCCGGGCCGGACCATTCCCTACAAGCCGATGGTGGACAAGGCGATCTCGCTCTCCAGGCACAAGCCGTCGGGCGTGGTGGTCTTCCAGCGCTCGCAGGCGAAGGCCGAGCTTCAGGCGGGCCGCGACGTGGAGTGGGAGGAGGCGGTGGCGGGGGTGGAGCCGGCGGCCTGCGTGCCGCTCCAGGCCGGCGATCCGCTCTACGTGCTCTACACCAGCGGCACCACCGGCAAGCCCAAGGGGATCGTGCGCGACAACGGCGGACACGCGGTGGCGCTCAAGTACAGCATGCGCGCGCTCTACGACTCCAAGCCGGGCGAGCCGTACTGGGCGGCGAGCGACATCGGCTGGGTGGTGGGGCACTCGTACATCGTCTACGCGCCCTTGCTCAACGGGAACACCACCATCCTCTACGAGGGCAAGCCGGTGGGCACTCCCGACGCGGGCGCCTTCTGGCGGGTGATCTCCCAGCACGGGGTGAAGACGCTCTTCACCGCCCCCACCGCCTTCCGCGCCATCCGCCGCGAGGACCCGGAGGGCAAGCTGATCCAGAAGTGGCAGCCCACCAAGGCGCTGCGCGCGCTGTTCCTCGCCGGCGAGCGCTGCGATCCGGAGACGCTGCTCTGGGCGCAGGAGAAGCTGCGCATCCCGGTGGTGGACCACTGGTGGCAGACGGAGACCGGCTGGGCCATCGCCGGCAACCCGCTGGGGCTGGAGGAGTTCCCCGTCAAGCCCGGATCGGCCACCAAGCCCATGCCCGGGTACGACGTGCGCATCCTCGACGAGAACGCCAGCGACGCGCCGCGGGGCCAGAACGGCGCCATCGCGGTCAAGCTGCCGCTGCCCCCGGGCTGCTTGCCCACGCTGTACCAGGACGACGCCACTTTCGACCGCGCGTACCTGATGCGCTACCCCGGGTACTACCTGACCGGCGATGGCGGCTTCATCGACAAGGAGGGCTACCTTTCGGTGATGGGGCGCATCGACGACGTGATCAACGTCGCCGGCCACCGCCTCTCCACCGGCGCCATGGAGGAGATCCTCGCCTCGCACAAGGACGTGGCGGAGTGCGCGGTGGTGGGCGTCAACGACCAGCTCAAGGGCGAGGTGCCGGTGGGGTTCGTGGTCCTCAAGGCCGGGGTGCAGCGCGAGGAGAAGGACCTGGTGCAGGAGCTGTGCAGCCTGGTGCGGGAGCGGATCGGGCCGGTGGCCTTCTTCAAGCAGGCGGCGGTGGTGCCCAAGCTCCCCAAGACGCGCTCGGGGAAGATCCTGCGGGGGACCATCCGCAAGATCGCCGACGGGATCGAGTACCAGATGCCGGCCACCATCGAGGACCCGGCGGCAATCGAGGAGATGACGCGCGTGCTCCAGCACCTCGGGTATCCGCACAAGGCTTAGGCCGGCGGGACCGGGGCTGGGCACCTTCCTCCTCACCTGGAACCCGCGGGTGTACGCGTGGCGCGACCTGCGCCGCGACATCTCCCGGGTGCGCCGCCGCGGCGGCCTGCTCACCGACTGGAGCTGCGCGCGGAGCAAGCAGCTCCGCCGCGGCGACCGTCTCTTCCTGCTCCGCCAGGGCGCGGAGCCGCGGGGGATCGTCGCCTCGGGATGGGCGGAGAGCGACTGGTACGAGGGCCCGGGCTGGCGCCATGCCGGGGTGCCCTGCAACTACATCGACTGGAGGATCGACGGGCTCCTCGACGCGGAGCGCGAGCCCATCCTCCCTCGCGAAGCGCTCTCTCATGGCACGCTGGGGCGGATGTACTGGGACACGCAGGTGTCGGGAACGCGCATCCCGGACGAGGTGGCCCGGGAACTGGAGAAGGCCTGGCGGGCGCTGACGAAGCGGCCCGCCAGACGGTGAAACCGGCTACCTCTTCTGGGTCGCCATCTGCTTGAAGAAGCTCTGGGCCCGCTCTTCCAGCTCCGCGCGGGTCAAGTCCTCGCGGTGGGTGGCCACGCTCCAGTTCTGGCCGAAGGGATCGGTGAAGCTGCCCCAGCGGTCGCCCCAGAACTGATCGCCGATCGGCATCGTCACCTTGGCGCCGTTCTCCGTCGCCCTGCGGAAGACCGAGTCGGAGTCCTCGAAGTAGACCGTGAGGGCCACGGGGGAGCCGCCCAGCCGGCGCCCGTCCTGGACCACCCCGGGCGCCCCCTGCATGGCGTCGTTGAGGAAGAGCACCGACGAGCCGATCTGCAGCTCGGCATGCATCACCTTCCCGTCCGGCCCCA
Organism: Myxococcales bacterium; assembly: GCA_035498355.1. Classification (GTDB taxonomy): domain Bacteria; phylum Myxococcota; class Myxococcia; order Myxococcales; family 40CM-4-68-19; genus 40CM-4-68-19. Next base: position 3,834 of record DATKAG010000399.1, read on the forward strand.
GGTGGCGCTTGCCGCGCTCGCCCGCTCCGAACACCTTCTTGTACCAGTCGATCGCCTGGGCGGCGCCGTCCACCACCAGCGATGCGGTAACCGATTGCAGACCCTCGGGGAGGTATCTCTTCGCCTTCGCCATGTTGCCGTCCTTTCTTCGCCTGGCCGTTGCGGCGGCCGTCAAGAATGCCTGGTCACGATCGGTACGCCCTCTCCAGGGCGGCGATGTCCAGCTTCACCATCCTCAGCAGGGCGTCCGTCACCTTCTTCGCGCGCGCTTGGGTGCCATCGACCTTCCTCCCGCCAGCCCTGGGGCGCTCTAAATCACAACCGGGAGACCAAACGCGAGAGGCCGGCGGCGGCTTCCTCCAGGTTCTCCAGCGAGGAAGCGAACGACAGCCGGAGGTGCCCCGAGCCGCCCTCGCCGAAACCGGCGCCGTCCACCAGGGCGACGCCCTCCTCCTCGAGCAGGCGGTCCGCCAAGGCGCTGGCCGGCAGCCGCAGGGCGCGGACGTCGGGGAAGGCGTAGAAGGCGCCGGCCGGGGCGGGGCAGCGGATGCCGGGGATCTTCGAAAGCAGCGAGGAGATCACGTCGCGGCGCTTGTGGAACTGGGCCACCATCCGATCGACCACTTCCTGCGGGCCGCGCAAGGCGGCGACGCCCGCCTCCTGGACGAAGGACGCGGTGCAGGTGAAGGAGTTGATGATCAGGCGGATGGCGTGGGGCGCCAGCGCCGCGGGGAAGAGGCCCCAGCCCAGGCGCCAGCCGGTCATGGCGTACGCCTTGGAGAAGCCGTCCGCGATCAGGGTCCGCTCCAGCATGCCGGGCAGCGAGGCGATGGAAGGCGCCGCGTCGGCGTAGCGGATGTGCCGGTAGATCTCGTCCGCCAGCACCCAGAGATCGTGGCGGTGGGCGAGGGCGGCGATGCGGCGCAAGTCCTCGAGGGGGACGACCGCGCCCGTGGGATTGGAGGGCGAGTTGAAGACGATGAGGCGGGTGCGCGGAGTGATGGCGCGCTCCAGCGCGTCCACGTCCAGCGCCCGCCCCTGGTCGAGGCGGGGCGGGATGGAGATGGGGGTGGCCCCGAGGTAGCGCGTCATGGAGGCGTAGACGGGGAAGGCGGGGTCGGGGATGAGCGCCTCGTCGCCGGGCGAGAGCGTGGCGAGGAAGGCGTGGAAGAGCACCGGCTTCGTCCCCGGCATCACCATCACGTGCTCCGGCCGGGCGATCACCCCGCGCTCCACCAGGTGCTCGCAGATCGCCTCCCGCAGCGCCGGCAATCCCCCCGGGGGGCCGTAGCGCGTGCTCCCCGCGCGCAGCGCGCGCACGCCGGCCTCGACGATGTGCTCCGGCGTGGGAAAGTCGGGCTCCCCCACCTCGAGATGGATGACCTTGCGGCCGCGCGCCTCGACGGCCCGGGCCTTGACGAGGACGTCCATCGCGGACTCGGTGGCGAGATAGCCGAGCCGGCTGGGGATCTGCGGCATGCCGGCAGTGTACGTCAGGCGCCGCGCAGCGTGTGGGGCGCCAGCCAGGCGGCGGCGGCGAACCCGCCCACCCAGCGGATCTCGTCCACCGCCAGCAGGAAGGCGGTGAAGTCGGGGAGCGCCAGCGCCTGGCTGTGGGGGTGCCGCGCGGCAAACGCGCCCCGGCCCGCCTCCTGCTCCGGGGCTGGCAAGGGACGGCACGCTCCCACCAGCGTTGCCCGTGCCGGCTGGACCTCCTTTGCCGCCGAGTCGCTGATCAAGAGGCTGCAGCGCGGATCGGCGAGCAGGTTCTGCGTGTGCGCCGCCAGGCGGCTGAGGTAGAGCAAGGGCTCGCCGGATCCCCAGAGCGCGTAGGGGACCACCGACCCGAACGGGTGCCCGAGGTGCCGCAGGGAAAGGGTGGAGAGCATTCCCTGCCTCTCCGCCCGCAAGAGCGAGCGCAGATCGCTCGCGAAGTCGGCGCTCATCGCTTCATCTCCCTGGAAATCCATGCCCCGGCGCCCAGCAGTCGCCCTTCGTCCCCGCGCGGCCCCACCACCTGCAGCCCCAGGGGAAGCCCGGCCGGCCCCTCCAGCACGGGCAGCGAGAGGCAAGGAGTCCCGAGCAGCGTCCAGAGGCGCGAGAAGAGCGGGTCGCCCGTGGAGTCGAGGCCTTCCGGCGCCTCTCCCACGGTGGCGGGCGTGATCAGCGCGTCGACGCGCCGGAAGACCTCGCCGATCTCCTCTCGCGCCCGCTCCGCCTTCTCCCGCGCCGCTTGCAGCCGCCCGGGCGGGACCGCGGCTCCCTCCTCGAGGAACTGGCGCAACCGCGCGCTGAGCCGCTCGCGCGGCTTTCCCCACAGGGACTCGCTCGCCTCCGCGCCCATGATGGCGATCTGCGCGTCGACCAGGCCCGTGAACGCCTCGCCCAGTTGCACCTCGGCCGCCCCCAGCCCGCGCGCCGCCTCTTCCACCGCGCGCTGCGTCTGCGGCAAGGCGCGAGGCCAGGCCTCGGTGCGCACGAATCCCAGCCGCGGGCGCCCGGCGCCGACCTTCAAGAGAGGCCTGTCCGCGAGCACCTGCAGCACCGGCGCGGCGTCCTCGATCTTCCGCACGAAGAACCCCAGCGTATCCAGCGAGGGAGCCACCGGGTGCACCCCCTCCATGGGGATCAGCCCGTGCGTGGGCTTGAGGCCGATCACCCCGCAGAACGAGGCCGGGCGGACGACCGAGGCCGCCGTCTGGGATCCGAGCGCCACCGGGACCATCCCGTCGGCCACCGCCGCCGCCGACCCGCTGGAGGAGCCCCCAGGGGTGCGGGAAGGGTCGCGCGGGTTGCGCGTCTTGCCCGGCCAGTACCCGGCGAACTCGGTGGTCACGGTCTTGCCCAGCACGATCGCCCCCGCCTCGCGCAGCCGGCGGACGCAGGCCGCGTCGGCCGCGGGCCTGTGCCCCTGGTGGATGGGGGAGCCGTAGCAGGTGGGCAGGTCCCTGGTGTCGATCAGGTCCTTCACCCCCACCGGCAGCCCGCACAAGGGAGGCTTCTCCCGCAGCCGATCGATCCGCCGCGCCTCGCGCAGGGCGCCGTCCACGTCCAGCGCCTCCCAGGCCTGCACCGCCGGCTCCCGCTCCTCGATGCGCAACAGGCAGTCGCGCACCAGCTGCTCCGCCGACAGCTCCCCGCGCTCCAGCCGCGCGATCGCCTCCGCCACGCCGATCATGCCCCGCACCACTTCTGCGCCAGCCGCGCGTAGATCTCCACCGCCTGCTCGATGCGATCCACCCGGCAGTGCTCGTCGGTCTGGTGGCAGAGGGCCATCTCGCCCGGCCCCAGGATCACCGTGGGGACCCCGCCGTACGCGGGCGTGAGCACGCTGGCGTCGGTGAAGTAGGTGGCGGTGCCCGGCTCGGCATTGCCGCAGACCGAGGCCGTCACCTCCAGCACCTGCTGCACGAAAGGATCCTTCTCCGCCGTGCGCACCCCTTCCAGGTCGACCATCGGCGTCAGCTCGACCTCGGGCCCGAGGAGCTCGCCCAGCCGCTGGCGCAGCTCCGCGTGCTTCTGCGCCGGGATGGTGCGGATGTCGATGCCGATCACTGCCTCGTCCGGGACGGAGTTGATGTTCATCCCGCCGTGCAGGGTGCCCACGTTCAGCGAGGGCGCGCCCAGCAGCGGGTCGTCGGGAACTTCGAAGCGGAACCCCGCCAGCGCCAGCACCGCCCGCGAGGCCTTGATCACCGCGTTCACCCCCAGCTGGGGCATCGAGCCGTGCGCCGTCACCCCGCGCGTGCGCGCCCGCAGCCAGAGCGCTCCCTTGTGGCCCAGCACCGGCCGGTTCCCGGTGGGCTCGCCCACCACCAGCGCGCCGGCGCGGCCCAGGGCGCCCGGCACCTTGGCCAGGTGGGCAGCGCCCTCGCAGCCGGTCTCCTCGCCGGCCACCAGCACGAGGGTCAGGCCGGCCTTGCGCAGCGGCGTTCTGGCCAGCCGCAGCGCCGCCTCGACGATGGCGGCCACCCCGCTCTTCATGTCGCTGGAACCGCGCCCGTAGAGCTTGCCGGAGTCGATCTCGCCGCCGAAGGGATCGCAGGTCCAGGGCGCCGCGCCCAGGGGGACGGTATCCAGGTGACCGGCGAGGCAGAGCGGCGCCACGCCTCCGCCCTCGCGCCGGGCGATCACGCTGGCGCGGCCAGGAGCGAACTCGTGCGTGGCCACGGCGAACCCCGCGTCCTCCAGCAGCTTCCCCACCCGCTCGGCGCAAGGCTTCTCCGGGCTCTGCGGATTGATGGTGTCGATCCGGACCAGCTGGCGCGTCAGCTCGACGGCGTTCATGGGTTCCTCCCGGCCTGCGCGCCCCCGGCGCCGAAATAGGCGGCGCGCACCTGCTCGTCGGCCATCAGCTCCGCGGCCGACCCTTGCGCCACCACCTTCCCCTGCGAGAGCACATAGCCACGATGGGCGATGGCCAGCGTCTGGTGCACGTTCTGCTCCACCAGGAAGACGGTCACTCCCTGCTCGTTGATGCGCCGGATCACCGCGAAGTTCTCCGTCACCAGCAGGGGAGAGAGCCCGAGCGAGGGCTCGTCGACGAGCAGGAGCTTCGGGGCGCTCATCATCCCCCGCCCGATGGAGACCATGGCCTGCTCCCCGCCCGACATCGTCCCGGCCAGCTGCTGCCGGCGCTCGGCCAGGCGGGGAAAGACGGAGAACACCCGGTCGAGGTGCTGCCCGATGGCGCGCGGGTCGCGGGTCAGGTAGGCCCCGAGGCGGAGGTTCTCCGCCACCGTCAGGCGGGGGAACACCTTGCGCCCCTCGGGGATGCAGGCGATGCCCAGAGCGACGATCCGGTGGGTGGGCAGCCCGGTCAGGTCCTGGCCGCCGAAGAGGATGCGCCCCCGGCGCGGCGGGGTGAGGCCGAGGATGGAGCGGATGAGCGTGGTCTTGCCCGA
>DATKAG010000400.1:0-7390 GCA_035498355.1 Myxococcales bacterium
CCGGACGTCGTCGAGCCAGCTCCACAGCCCGCGGCCGATGCCCAGCCCCAGGGCCAGGGAAGCGAAGAGCAATCCCGGGGCGATGCCCATCAGGGATCGATAGGCGAGCTGGTCGTCAGGGCGGAGCGCCAGCCAGCGGCCGGCGGCGAGGAAGGCCACCTCCGGGCAGAAGAGCGCCCGCACCACCAGGGCGAAGGCAACGTAGGGGATGGCGCCGACGAAGGAGAGCGCCGCCCCGGCGCCGCGCGCCCACGGGTCCAGGCGGCGCGCGTAGAGGAGCATCCAGAGGGCGCCGATGGCCGCGGCCGTGGCCAGCGCCCCCAGCGCCACCAGGCAGCTGCCGGCCAGCATCATGGGCAGCGCCGCCTCGGCGAGCCGCTGGAAGGGAAGGGGGCCCCGCCAAGCGAGGGCCATGCGGAAGGGGAAGAAGGTGCCGGTGGCGCGCCAGACCTCGAGGGAGGCGGCGGCCAGCGCGGCCAGAGCGGCGGCCGAGAGCACGGCGGCGGGAGTGGGGGAAGGCGCGGCGTCGCGCGCGCCGCGCTGGCGGAGGTTCGTGGCCACGAAGGCGGCGAGGACGGCGCCGCCCAGGATCAGCAGCAGCGCGAGCAGTGCGGCGGCCAGGGGGTACGGCTCCTCGCGGGCCAGCAGGGCGGCGAGCTGGGAGAAGCCCAGCGCGAGGAGGATGCCGGAAAGGGCGGCGGAGGCGGTCATCCGGCCCCTTCCGCCGCGCGCAGCGACGCGCGCACCTCGGCGACGAAACGGTGGCCCAGGTACCAGAGGACCACCAGGGCTCCTCCCACCAGCGCCGCGGAGGAGAGCCGCTCGGCCACCGAGACCTCCCGCATGGCGGCGCGGATCAGCCCTCCCAGGCCGCTGGCGGCCCGCGCCGAGGGATCCTGGTCCGCCTTGGCGCAGGCGAAGACGGCGGCGGCGGCCAGCGCCGGCAAGAGCGGCACCAGCCAGCGGGTGGCCAGAAGCGCGGAGAGGCGGGCGGCGGCGAGAAGCTGCGGGCGCCCGGCCAGGGCCGTGAGCGAGGCGGCCTGGGGGCCGGGGGCGAAGAGGCCGCGGGCAGCGGCGCCGGAGAAGGCGCCGGCGAAGGCGGCGACGAACAAGGCCGCCTGCAGCCCGGAGCCCAGGGAGCGCGTCCGATCGTAGAACAGCGAGGGATCGAGCATCGGCCAGAGGGGGATGGCCACCAGCCCCAGGGCCGCGGAGCCCAGCAGGGCAAGCCGGGGGGCGGAGGCGCGGGTGCGCACGCCCTCGGCGAAGGCGCCGGCGGCGGCCGCAGCGGCCAGGGCCAGGGAGAGCCCGGCGATCAGGATGCCGAGCGCGTCCCACGCGCCCCGTGCCGCCGCCCGGAAGCGGCTCTTGTCGGCCACGGAGGCGGCCCAGGCATCCCGGAGCGGGACCAGGCGGGCCGGGGTGGAATCGTCGGAAGGCAAGGTCCAGGGGGGGCGCCGGGCCCAGAGGCTGCGCAGGCCATCGGCGTTTTCGGGAGCGGAGAGCGAACGGCGGGCGAGGGCCCGCAGCACCGCGAGATCGAAGTCCAGGTAGGCGGAGGCGGAGGGCTGAGCCGGATCGGGCAGGGCGCTGCGATCGCCCGTGGCCAGCGCGACCGAGAGCGCGAGGAGGGCCGCGAAGGCCAGCGCGCAGGCGGACGTCCAGCGCAGAGTGGAGGCCGCCACCCGCGAACCCAGCGCGGCGAAGGCCTCCGCCTCCAGCGCGTCGGTGGCCGAAGCGATGGACGGGGGGATCACCGGGAGGCCTCCGCGCCGGCATCGATGCAGCGGCCTTCCTGGCCCACCGCGCAGCCCAGCTGTTGCTCGAGGACCGAGCGGAGCACGTCCAGCTCCGGGCAGTGCCCGGACCAGGCGGCGGCGTCCAGCGACCAGGAGGCGCGGTCGAGCGAGCGGCGGGCCCCGGTGATCTGCCGCTCCCACTGGTCGAATCGGTCCAGCAGCGCCGTGCGCTGCGCCGCCTCGGGGCCGCAGCGGGCCGCGGCCGGAGCGGGCCGGGCGGGCGGCGCGGGCGCCTGCGCCTGGGGGGCCGCGGGCGGCTCGGCCTTCGCCGGCTCCTCGCCGAGCAGGATCGACTCCAGAAGCGGCTGGGCCGGGTCGAAGGCGCGGCTCCAGCGGCCGTCGCCGAAGGGGAAGGACGGCGGCCAGTGGTTGGCCTTCGCCAGCAGGGGGAAGGACGGGGCGGCGAGGTCCGGCTCCCCGTCCGCCCGCACGGGCAGGAGCCACCATTCGCAGGAGGTGCCCGGGTCCAGGTCCTTCGCCGGCCAGCCGCGCTCCGATCCCCAGCAGAGGAGCGACAGCCGCAAGGCTGCCTTGTCCGGGACGGCCGGCCTGGGCTGCTGCCCCTTGCGCCGCTGCGGCGCCCGGGGCCACCCCGGCACCGCGAAGGCGGGCGCGAACCGCTCGATCAGCGCCGGAGAGGGGGGGACGCGGGCCATGCGGATGGCGGCGAGGTCCACCGCCCCGGAGGGAGCGAAGAGCGCCTTGGCGTGCGGGGCACAGTCGGGATCGGCCCGGGAGCGCAGGAGCCGGACGCGGCCCTGGGGAGCGCGCTCCGCCGCGTACTCCTCCAGCCCCCGGCTCTGCGCGCCGGCGCGGACCTCGCAGAGATCGTCCGGCTCGCCCTGGCACTCCGAGCAGCCGCGCAGGCTGGAGGTCTTCTCCGCGTACTGCCAGGCGCGGAACCAGTCGGGAGCGGCCGCGGCGGCCAGGAGCAGCAGGGCGGCGATCACGGCTGCGCGCTCCACGCCTGCAGCAGGCGGTCGAAGTACCAGGGGCTGCGCGCGGCCTCCGCCTGCGCCTCCGGGATGGTGAGGGTGGCGGGGCGGAGGAAGGCGAGCGGGTAGATGGGCGCCGGCCCTCTCTCGGCCACGTCCTCCTCCAGCATCTTCAGGCTCTCGGCCCGGGTGGGCGGCGGCGCGCTGGAGGCGCCCAGCCAGGCGGGCGGGGGATAGACGATGGAGGACTCGTAGAGGGTGAGCAGGTTGCGCCCGGGCTTCTCGCTCACCGCCTGGCCGCCGCTCAGGTTCTGGTTGCCGGCCGGGTGGAGCAGGGGAACCAGCGTGGGGTACTTGCGGTTGTAGTAGTTGCTGGCCACGGTGAGCAGAACGTCCCAGCTTCCCAAAGAGCCGCGGTGCACCTCGCTCGCCTTCACCCCGGAGACCGAGACCGCCACTCCCCGCTCGCCGGCGGCCGCGGCGATGCGCGCGGCGGCCGCGGCCCAGGGCTCCTCCAGCACGTAGACCAGGCTGATGGGGCGGCAGTCGCCGGAGGCGATCTCGCCGAAGGGCGCGTCCGTCCCGGGGCCGCAGCTTCCCGCTACGCCGTCCGGCCCGGGGGCCAGCCCGGTCCGGGCGTGCGCCCTGGCGTCGCAGGGCAGCCGGTTCTCGCCCGCTCCCACCGGCTCGCGCAGGTCGCGCTGCAGCTCCAGCAGCCGATCCTCACCCGTCGAGGCCAGGGCATTGAAGAGGCGGCGCACGCAGCGCGTGTTCCCGTCGCGGCGGGCGAAGAGGGCCACCAGCGAATCGAACCCGTCCTCAGCCGGCTCGGCCTTCTGCGGCGAGGGCTCCAGGTTCCAGAGCGCGCGGAAGAGGCAGATCCCCGGCTGCTGCAGGCACTGCAGGCGCTTCTCCGCCACCGACTCCGGCCAGAGCGGCTGGTAGCGCACCATCAGCCGCGAGCGCGCCCCCTTCGCCTTGGGCACCGCCGCCGAGCTCTCCAGGGTGACGTGCAGGGTGTCGGAGTCCGCCAGGCGGAAGGGGCCCGAGGCCCCGATGTGGTAGGGGATCTCGTCGGCGGCCAGGTTGGTGAGCGCCGACTGCAGGCTCCCCAGCGAGGCGCGGAGCTGCGCGCCCATCCGCTCCCGCTTCAGCCGGCAGGCCCGGTCGCCCGCGACGTCGCACCTGGGGAAGAGGCCGGCCAGGGCCTCGTCGTCGAAGGCGGCGCGCTGCAGGGTGCGCAGGAGCGGCGAGGCCCGCGAAGGCAGGCGGGGATCGAAAGGCGCGAAGACGGGGAAGGCGAGGGCCTGCTCCGCCATCTCCTTCTCCTTCGGCCGCTCCACGTCGATGCCGCGGAGGAAGAGGCAGATTCCCCGCGGGTGGCGGTCGAAGAACGAGCGCAGGTCGGCGGCCGTCTCCGCGCTCCCCGGCGCCGCCGCCAGGGTGGTCGCGTTCCAGGGCTGCGCCTCGATGAAGCGGGCGGCGCTGGTGGGCGTCACCGCCTCCGCGATCAGCGTGCTCAGGTGCACGCTCATGGGCACCGGCCCGCAGGCGGCGGGAGCCACGGAGGAGGGCGCCGAGGCCTGGGCCAGCGCCTGGTAGTAGTAGAGGCTGGTGGCCACGTCGTCGGGCGAGAGATCGCCGCTGCCGCCCTGGAGGCAGGCGCCTTCGGCGCAGGTGCGCACCACCCCGCAGTAGAGGAGCGCGCTGGCGGCCTTGGTCAAGGCGCAGTTGGCCGCTCCCGGCGCGCAGGGCTCGAGCCGGCCCGGCTGGAGGATGGAGGAGGGGGCCGCGTCCTCCTGCGCCCGGGTGGTCTGCAGGGCGGGCAGGTAGAGGGCGTCGTGGAGCTGCTGCTCGGTGAGGGTGGCGTACTGGCCGGGGCAGAGCGGGGAGACCCGGCCGCTCACCTCGTAGACGAGGACGTCGCCGACCTCGTCGGCGGCCTGGGCCTCGCAGTTGGGAGCCGAGCCGGCGGTGGCGAATTTCAGGTATTGCCCGGCCAGGTCCGACCGCAGGGGGCACTTGAGGAGCACCGGCCCGGTGGCCTCGCGCACCTTGAGCACGGCGTGCCGGTCGCGCAGGGTGAAGGTGGCCTGCTTGCGCACGGCGTCGGGGATGCCGCGATCGATGCGCAAGGCGCCGGCGCGCTCGGCCAGAGACCAGGGCGATGCCGGTCGCACGGGCCCGTTGCTGCGCAGGTACGCGGCGCCGGAGGCGGTGACCCCGGCGAAGGCCATGATCGCGGCGATGAGCGTGCGCAGCGCTTACCTCCCCGGCCGAACCATCGAAAGCTCTCCCCGCGGGGATACGCTCGCGGCGCTCCCCGGCTTGCGTCAATAGTCCCTGCGCCTGAGGCTGAAGAACCAGAACACCTGGTTGGCCACCGAGGGGGTCAAGGCCACCTCGAAGACCGATTCCGTCCGCCGGGAGACGTCGCCCGGGTCGGTGAGATCGGCGACACGCTCGTAGATCCGGCCGAGCTGCGGATGCCTTCCCTGCCGGGTGACGTTCTCGCTGCCGTAGCGGAAGGGATGGGAGCTGGCGATGGCCACCAGCGTGCCCGCCTCGCGCAGCCGGCGCAGTGTGAGGCGGACCCCGGCGTGGGGGTCGCAGCTGGAGAGGGTCAGGCTGCTGGGCGACTCCGGATTGGAGAGCGTCACCTCCTGCGGCCGCTCCACCCCTTCGGGCCGGGGCGGGCAGATGGCTCCTTCGAACTGTCCGGGAGGGGCCTCGCTGCGCAGCCGGGCCAGCGCCTCGCAGGTTTCCTGGGCGCAGCGGTCCAGCTTGTCCACCCACGGGTCGCTGAAACCGAACGGCGGGGGGAAATCCAGCCGCCGGCTCTCCAGGGGCGCGGGGGCGGCCAGCTCGGGGTGGCGCAGCCCGAAGATCCGCCGCACCGAGGCGGCCACCTCGTCCGGGCACTTGCCGGCGCGCACCGGGCAGAGGCGATCCTTGAGCGCGTGGCGGTCGAGCGCCTCCCGGTAGAGCATCCGCATGCGCCGGCGGACCTCGCGGGCGGTGAGGAGCTGGTTGCCGCAGATGGGAGGCTGGGGGAGGAGCTCGAGGATCCTCGCTCCGCCCTCGACGAAGACCTTGTAGCCGGCCACCGTGCCCAGGCGCTGCTCCAGGCTGGCCGGGTCGAAGACCTTGCAGAGGAGCTGGGAAGTGCGGGCGAGGATGGCCCGGGTCAGCTCGTCCTGCTGGCGCCGCGGATCGGCCTGGGTGAAGACCTCCTCCAGGCGATCGGCGATGGGCCCCAGGTCCTTGTCCGGGAGGTCCTGGAAGAGCGCCGACACGTCGGGCCGCGGCGCCTCGCAAAGCAGGTCGTCCGAACGGTGCAGCGCTTCCCGCGCCAGGGGGATGTCCGAGGGCCTCGCGATCCGCAGGCGCTGGCGGTCGCCGCCCAGGAGCCGGGCGACGGTGGCGGCGTCCTCCTCGGGATCGCGCACCGGGGCGGCTCCCCCCGGGCCGATGCAGCGCCGGCCGCGCAGGGCCAGCCACTCCCTGGGGCGGATGGCCACCGCGCGGGAGAGTCCGGGAAGGGGGAGTGGGGCGCCGGAGTGCACGTTGACCCAGTCGAGGCGGGCCTGCGCGTCGAGGAGATCGCGGATGGGAGGGAGCGAAGCCAGCCGGCGCTCTTGCAGGGCGCGGTCCGAGGCGAGCGCGAGGCCAATCCAGCGGGCGGCGATCGGCTTGTCCTCCGCCGGCAGGGAGTCGGCCTGCGCCACCACCTCCAGGTGCGCGGCGGCGGTGCGCAGCCTGCCCGCGGGCCCGCTGCGCAGCGACGCCGGCCAGCCCGCGGCGCGGGCCGGGCCCTGGACCCCGCTCGTCATCTCCGCCCAGGCGGAGTCCCAGGCGCGCAGGACGGCGTGGGCGTCGGGCAGGGCGGGATCCTCCCCGTAGAGGAGGGCGCGGGCGCGGTCCAGCTGTCCCAGGGCGGCGAGGGCGGGCCGGAGCGACGGCTCGAGGGCGACCCCGCAGCGGTTGGCTTCGGCGATCAGCCCCTCCGCCGCCTCGCGCAGCGCGGGATCGGGGCGGGTGGCCGGCTCCCCCGACTGGGCGGTGAACCCGGAATCCACCTGCGCCGCCTGCTGCAGGGCGCGGGAGAAGAAGGCCCCCAGCGCCTCGGGCGCTCCGAAGAGCCCGGTCAGCTCCACGTCGACCGGGCAAGCCTTGCACTCGCGGCGCGGCCAGTCGGAGCGCGCGCGCCGCGGCCGGCCCAGCACCACCGTGAGCGATCGCTGCCCGGCGCCCACGGAGAGATCGAGCACCTTGTCGAACTCGGGCGTCTGGTCGCTGGGCAGCTCCAGCCTGGCGTTGAAGCGCGGGCGGCGGACCAGCACGTGCAGCTTGCCCATGGCCTGGGGCAGGTCGGCGATGGTGAGGCGCACGTCCGCCAGCTCCCCCTCGGGCGGGACCTGGATCTCCTGCGACACCAGCACGCTCTCGCAGCGCAGGCCCTGGTCGGGGCGGGGCGAGCTGGCCGAGGCGCGCAGCGATTGCAAAGGAGCGGAGGAGCAGCTGGCGGCGAAGAGGAGCAAAAGGAGCAGGGCGCAGGCCAGGGCGACCAGGGGCGCCTTGCGCCGCAGGCTCCAGCGCGCGCTCCAGGGATGCTCCCCGGGCTCCAGCCAGAGGCGCAGGACGGTGCGTCCCCAG
>DATKAG010000401.1:0-5494 GCA_035498355.1 Myxococcales bacterium
GATCCCGTAGCAGGCGTCCTTGGTCTTCGCCCGCACCAGGATCCCGCCGTAGGTCCCCGTCAGGGACGTCTCGCAGTGGAAGAAGGTCTCGCCCCCGGGGCCCGTCAACCTGCGCAGGTCCTTGAAGCGCTCGTCGTCCTCCATCCCGGCGAGCAGCGCCGCCCTGCCCTCCGCCGGGAGCTCCGCCGGGAAGAGGGGGTCGAGATCGGCAAGCGAGGTGAGGGCGATGCCGCGGGAGTCTGCCCGGATCCTCCCGGCGATCGCCCACTTCGTCTCCTCCAGCTCCGCTTTCTCCCGGGCTTCCTGCGGGGTCAGGTGCGCGAGGGAGAAGAGATAGATCCGCCCCGAGGGAGCGACGATCCCCTTGATGTCCGCGTAGCTGACTTCGGCCCCCATCACCGCCAGGACCGCGCTCAGGCCCTCGGGCGAGACACGCGGGTCCAGGGCCTGGATGACGTGCTCCGGAGTGAGCGCGCGGCGCTCCCGCGAGTCGGCGCGCACCCTCTCGGCGATGGGCGTTTTCAGCGCCATCGGATCGGGCGCGGGCGCCTCGGCCGGGAGCGCGCGCAGCTTCTCCGGAACCAGCTCCGGCATGGCTACGCCGGCAGCAGGCCCGCGGCCTGGAGCGCCGGGATCATGTAGTCCAGGCCCAGGCTGGTCAGCGAGGTCGAGGTGGGAAGCCCCGTCGCCTGGTCGAAGCCGAAGAGCTGGTACATGAGGTTCTTGGCCGCATCCAGCTCGCCCCGGGGGAGGATGAAGGCGCTCGAGGTGGTGGTCCCCTTGTCCTTGAAGCACCAGTTGGAGATCTGGTCGAAGTTGTTCCGCATGTTCTTCCCGGTGCCCGGGTTCCAGTATTCCATGTAGCGGGCGAGCAGCGCCCGGTACAGCGTGTAGTTGCGCAGCGCCATCGTCTCCAGGTCCTTCTGCGTCACCGTCTGGCCCGTCACGGCGCTGAACACCTGGGCATCCAGGGTGGTGTCGCCCCGGTAGTTGCGGCTCTTGAGCGGCGAGGCCCAGACCGGCAGCGTGTAGTTGCAGCAGGTGAGCGAGTTCTGCAGCTCGTAGACCACGATCGACTGGGCGGCGATGGAGGCGCGCGCCAGGTTCATGGGAGTGGGAGCGGCCGGCAGGTTGCTGTCCACGTCCCAGGCCCACTCGCCCGGCGAGTTGTCGGGCACGGAGAAGAGCGAGTTCCCGCTGGTGGCGATCTCCTGGGCGATCTGCTGCTTGAGCGGGATCGCGCTCGAGTTGGGCAGCCCGTTGGTGAAGAAGTTCTGGTGCGTGTGGGTGTTGGCGTCGCGCACCGCCGTCATCGCGTTGACCAGGGCCCCGATCCACGCCTGGGTCTCGACGCCATGGTGGCTGGTGTGCCCCATCTTGAACTGGTGCACCGACGGCAGGATGTCCATCGCGGCGCCCAGCTCGGGCCACAGCTGCGCCAGCCGCGGCGGGCCGAGACCCATGTAGTACCCGAGTGTCTCCGGGAACTTGTTGCCGTCGGCGTACACGGTGTTCGTCTTCGGCATCGAGATCTCGGCCAGGATCCACTGCAGCCACCGCGGGTCGCCCTGGTCGAGCATCGTCAGCGGCGGGTTCGGGTACGCGGTCGCGGCGGGCTTCACCGTCTTCAGGCGATCCCACTCGCTGGTGCCGTCCGGAACGCCCGCGACGGTCGCGGCCTGGCCCTTGAAGATCTGCTTCGACAGATACTTCTGCAGGTACGGCTTGCCGAGGTCCGGGTTGGGGATGGTCTGGCCGGGGTTGTTCGGATCGGGGATGGTCGCCGGGTTCCACTGGTCCACGACGACGTTGTTCCGGTAGGCCCAGGTCCAGGCATAGTGCCACTGCCCGTAGTCGTTCCAGATGCCGTAGTCGCCCTCCAGGTTGTTCGCCATGTAGGCGAGCAGCATCGGGTTCGAGGTCGAGTTCACGCCGGTCCACGTGCCGGCGGTGTTGTTGTACGAGCCGCTGCCGCTGTTCCCCATGCAGGTGTTCATGTTGAACGCCGTCAGCCCGTAGCCCTCCAGCTCCTTGTGCTCGGCGGCGATGTGGCAGCGGATGGGGCAGGCGTGGCAGCCGTCCATGCGCACCGTGCGCCGCATGCCCTCCATCCCGAAGTCGTTGAAGCCCTTCTGGGTGCGCATGCCGATCTTGTTGATCGGGCTGGGCGCGTCCGCGGTGGGGTGCTCCACGTCGGCGCAGGTGCCGACGTCGAGCGGCGGAGAGGAGGAGCCCCAGAGGACGCCGGGGCGGCCCGACCAGCGCGTGCCGCCGGGCGAGTACTCGGACCAGGGCTGGAGCTCGCGGGCCACCACGCACTGGTTGTTCGCGCCCATCAAGCTGAGGAAGTACTGGTTCAGGCTCTTCCACTTCGCCTTGTCGGCGGCGATCCGGACCGCGCCGGTCCCGCGCACGCCGATCGCCTTCAGCCTCTTCGACCCCATCACCCCGCCGGCGCCGCCGGCGCGGTGGGAGCGGTCGGTGAAGAGGGCGGCCATGCGCACCAGGTTCTCGCCCGCCTGGCCGATGCAGACCACGTGGGCGTCGGACCCCATCAGGTTCACGATGTGGTTCGTGGACCGGTAGATGCCCTCGCCCCAGATCTCGGAGGCGTCCTCCAGGGTGACCTTCTCGTCCTCGATGCGCAGCCAGACCGGCTTGGCGGACACGCCCTGGACGATGATGGCGTCGTACCCGGCGTACTTCAGCTCGGGCCCCCAGTGGCCTCCGAAGTGGCCCGCGGCGGGGAGTTCGGGAGAGGCCACCGGCCAGAGCGTCACCACGCTGGTGCGGCCGCTGGAGGGCGAGCCGCTGCCCGTGATCGGCCCGGTGGCGAAGATGAGCTTGTTCGCGGCGTCGAAGGCGTGCGTGCCCGGCGGCACCTCGTCCCAGAGGACCTTCCAGCCCATCCCGGTCCCGCCCAGGTACGGCTTGTACGCGTCCATGCTCTCGGTGGTGATGGCGCCCGTCGAAAGGTCGACCCGGAGCACTTTCCCTGTCCAACCGTAGCTCACTGCCATAATCGCCTCGTGGTCAATGGGTCAAAGCCTTTCGCCTCAGTGGCACTTCGCGCAGGTGTCGCGGACGTCCGGCGGGAGCTGGATGGACGCTGGCACCACCTGCCGCGGCGGGACGTCCTTGGTCCGATCGGTCCAGGGCACGTAGGTCAGCGCGCCCGTGGTGCAGGCCGCCACGCACTCCGGCGCGCCGGCGCAGAGGTGGCACTTGTTCGCCTTGGTGTCCGTGCCCTTCACCGGGCCGTCCAGCGCGGTCATCGCCCAGGGGCAGGCGTCGACGCAGATGCCGCAGCCCACGCACTTGGTGGAATCGACCACCCGGGCGTTGACCGGCTCGATCACCTGGATGGCGTCGTGCGGGCAGGCCAGCTGGCAGGGCACGGGGTGCGGGCACTGCCTGCAGGTGTCCTGCACGGCGAGGAAGTTGCCGTAGAGCCCCTCGCCGGTCTGCCCCACGGTGGTGTTGCCGTTGTACATGGGGCCGTAGAGCAGGTTGCGGTTCACCTTCACGTTGGAGATCGCGGGCTGCGTCTTGCCGAAGTTGTAGGCGACGCAGGCCGCCTCGCAGCGCCGGCACCCGACGCAGCGGGCCGGGTCGGCCACCACCATCCCCGTGGCGTTGGCCACGAAGACCGGCCTCTCGGTGACGTTGGTGGTGCTCGAGCACCCGTAGTGGAAGGCGATCACCCCCAGGCTGCCGATGCCCATTCCGCGCAGGACGCTCCGGCGGGTGATCTCCGTGTGGATGAAGTCCCGAACGTTCTCCTGGGTCGTGAGCTCTTCCGGAAGCGTCACGATCGGGAGCGTGTTGTTCGCTGCCATGTCTCTCTCCTTGCGCGGCTCCGAATCACTCGTGTCCTCTCGATTCCTCTGCGCTACCGGCCTCCGAGCCCGGGGTGGCACTGGAAGTTGGAGCAGTCCGTCTTCTGCGGGTGGCAGCCCTGGCAGGTCTGCAGGTTCCGCTTCGCGTCCGCGCTGTGGAAGGACACCCAGTTCGGGTCGGGCACGCCCGGGGCGATGAAGGTGGGCGCGTGCGGGCGGATGTCCATCCCCTGCCGGTTCTGCTGGATCTCCTTCTCGTGGCAGTCCGAGCAGAAGTTCTGCGACTCGTGGCACCGCTTGCAGCTGCGCGGGTCGCTGCGGGCGTCGATGGCGTGGAAGCTGACGTAGGTGGACGGGTGCGGCATGGGCTCGCCCCGGCGGGAGAGGCCCTTCTGGATGTCGCCGACGCTGCCGCCCCGGTGGCAGTCGTCGCAGTAGGACTGCTGGTGGCAGGCGCCGCAGTTGTTGCCCGCCTTCTGCGCCAGCAGGCGGTGCTCCTGGCCGAACCTGGGGCCGTGGTTCTCGGTCACCCCCGACGTCCGGTGGCAGCTCGCGCAGTCGGAGAGCGGCGTCTCCTTGAACGCCTGGTGGTCGATGGCGGCCGCCGCCAGCGCGCAGAGCGCGATCGCCAGCGCGCCTGGCATCCAGAGCTGTCGTCCCCGGCTGGACATCGGTCGCCTCGCTCTCAGAGATGGAAGACCAGGGCTGCGACGCCCTGGAGGGTGTGGGTGAAGAGGTAGGAGATGTCGTCCTCGCCGTGGACGGAGACGGTGAAGTTCTTGTTGATCTCGTAGTTGGCGCCGGCCCAGTACCGCTTGGAGGTGTCGGTGCGCGCCAGGTCCCGGCGGAAGTCGTCGTAGTCGATGCCCGCGAGCAGCCCCAGCTTCCCCAGGGCGTAAGCGGCGTTGAGGCGGAGCCCGCTCAGCCGCGCCCCGAAGCCGTTGCGGTTGAGGAAGCTCGCGTTCACCACCAGGTTGCGGACCCTGCGGAAGGAGGCGCCGGCCTCGATCACGTTGGCGTGCTGATCGACGTCGTCGTTCGCGCCCGCGAAGTTCTCGTAGGCGTAGCGGGCGTTGAGGCGCAGGCCCTCCAGCACCTCGTACTCCAGCGCGCCGCCGAACTCCTGGTACCGGGCCACGCCGAAGTAACGGTAGAAGGAGAACTGGTCGAAGGAGGGGCGCTCGACGATCACCTCGCCCTTGATCACCAGCGGGATCTCCAGCGGATCGAAGGGCGTGAGGCTCACCCCCGCCAGCAGCTCCGCCCAGCGCGACTCCCCCAGGTCGTACTTCGCCCGCCCGGTGAGGCCCAGGAAGGCGAAGGGCACGGTGTTCACGTCGAGGGACGCGAAGTCCTGCGCGTAGTCGCCGCCGATCCACTTGCGCGCATAGCTGGCCTCCAGGTGAGTGCGCCTGACCAGGTCGACGTACACGCTCCCGCCGGCCGCCAGGTCGTCGGCGTTCCCCACCTCCGCAAGGTTGTCGTAGGTGACCTTGTGCCCGCCGAACGCGGTCAGTCCCAGGCCGCGCAGCCCGAGGTTGCGGGCGTTGACGTATCCGCCGTCGACGGTCGAGGTGATCGCCGACTGCGGGACGTAGGTCCGGCCCAGCTTCAGGTCGAAGTGGTCCGGGATGACGTCGCGGGCGTCCAGGTAC
>DATKAG010000402.1:0-3324 GCA_035498355.1 Myxococcales bacterium
CACCACGCCCGTCGTCTACCTCTACATGGGGAGGCTGGGCGCCTTCCTCGGGCGGGGCCGCAAGGGCACCGCCGAGCCGGCGCCCGCGGAGGCGCCCGCGTCGTGAACGTCTCCGCGCCGTTCATCCGCCGCCCCGTCGCCACCACGCTCCTCTCGGTGGCGGTGGTGCTGGCCGGTGGCGCGGCCTACCGCCTGCTCCCCGTGGCCCCGTTGCCGCGGGTGGACAACCCCACCATCAACGCCAACGCCGGCCTGCCCGGAGGCAGCCCCGAGACCATGGCCTCCTCGGTGGCCACGCCGCTCGAGCGCCGCTTCGGGCGCATCGCCGGGCTCGCCGAGATGACCTCGACGAGCACCCTGGGGCAGAGCTCGCTCACCCTGCAGTTCGATCTCGACCGCGACGTCGACTCCGCCGCCCGCGACGTGCAGGCGGCGATGAACGCCGCCGGCGGGGACCTGCCCGCGGGCCTGCCCAACCGGCCCAACTACCGCAAGGTGAATCCCGCCGACGCGCCCATCCTCATCGTCGCCCTCACCTCGAAGACCCTGCAGCTGAGCAAGATGTTCGACGTGGCCAACACCATCCTGGCGCAGAAGATCTCCCAGGTCTCCGGCGTGGGGCAGGTGTTCGTAGGGGGCGCGCAGCAGCCGGCGGTGCGCGTCTCGGTGGACCCGGTGGCGCTGGCCGGGGTGGGGCTCTCGCTGGAGGACGTGCGCAACACCCTCTCCCGGGCCACCGCCAACTCCCCCAAGGGATCCTTCTCCGGCGCGCTGCAGTCGCGGAGCATCGACGCCAACGACCAGCTCACCGACGCGGACGGCTACCGCCCCCTGGTCCTCACCTGGCGGAACGGCTCCCCGGTGCGCCTGGGCGACGTGGCCCGGGTGATCGACGACGTGGAGAACCAGCGCGCGGCGGCCTGGTGCGACGGGCAGCGCGCGGTCCTGCTCATCATCCGCCGGCAGCCGGGAGCCAACATCATCGAGGTGATCGAGCGGGTGAAGGCGCTGTTGCCGGAGCTGGCCCGCTCCATCTCCCCGGGGATCGACGTGAAGGTGGCGCTGGACCGGAGTACCACCATCCGGGCCTCGGTGGCGGACGTGCAGTTCGCCCTGATGGTGAGCGTGGCCCTGGTGGTGCTGGTGGTGTTCCTCTTCCTCCGCAGCCCCTGGGCCACCACCATTCCCAGCGTGGCGGTGCCCCTCAGCCTCTTGGGCACCTTCGCGGTGATGTACCTGCTGGGCTACAGCCTGGACAACCTCTCGCTCATGGCCCTGACCATCTCCACCGGCTTCGTGGTGGACGACGCCATCGTGGTCACCGAGAACGTCTCCCGCTACATCGAGATGGGGGAGAAGCCGATGCAGGCGGCGCTCAAGGGAGCGAAGCAGATCGGTTTCACCATCGTCTCCATCACCGTCTCCCTCCTCGCCGTCTTCATCCCCGTGCTCCTGATGGGCGGCTACATCGGCCGGCTCTTCCGCCCCTTCGCCGTCACCCTGAGCATCGCCATCGCCATGAGCGCCCTGGTCTCGCTCACCCTCACCCCCATGATGGCCTCGCGCCTGCTGCGGGCGGAAAGGGAGGAGAAGCACGGGCGCCTCTACCGCGCCTCGGAGCGGGTGTTCCAGGCCATGTACGGCAGCTACGCCCGGGCGCTGAAATGGGTGCTGGATCACGAGGCGGTGATGCTGGTGGTCACCCTGGCCACGGTGGGGTTCACCATCTACCTCTACATCGCCATCCCCAAGGGCCTCTTCCCCCAGCAGGACACGGGCTCCCTGGCGGGCACCTCGGAGGCGCCGCAGGACGTCTCCTTCCCCTCCATGAAGGCGCGGCAAGAGGCGGTGAACGCGGTGGTGGCGGCGGACCCGAACATCGATCACTTCGTCTCCTTCATCGGGCAGGGGAACACCGGCTTCGTCTTCATCCAGCTCAAGCCCTGGGGAGTGCGGAAGCTGAAGGCGGACGAGGTGATTGCCGAGCTGCGGCCCAAGCTGGCCCGGGTGCCGGGGATGAACCTGTTCCTGCAGAACGTCCAGGACGTGCGCCTGGGCGGGCGCATCTCCCGCACCCAGTACCAGTACACGCTGGTGGACGCGAACCTCGACGAGCTGAACGAGTGGGCGCCGCGGGTGCTCGCCCGCCTGCGCACCCTGCCCGAGCTGCGCGACGTGAACAGCGACCAGCAGACGCAGGGGCTGATGCTGAACGTGCAGATCGACCGCGACACCGCCTCGCGGATGGGGATCACCCAGCAGGCGATCGACGACACCCTCTACGACGCCTTCGGCCAGCGCCAGGTGGCCACCATCTATACCCAGCTCAACCAGTACCGGGTGGTGCTGGAGGTGCAGCCGGAGTTCCAGACCGCCCCCGACCAGCTGGAGAAGCTCTACGTGCGCACGGGCAGCGGCGGCCAGGTGCCGCTGGGCGTGCTGGCGAAGGTGACCAAGGCGCAGACGGCGCTGAGCGTGAACCACCAGGGGCAGTTCCCGGCGGTGACGCTCTCCTTCAACCTGGCCGAGGGAGTGGCGCTGGGGCAGGCGGTGGACGCCATCAACAACGCCGCCCGCGCCATCGGGCTGCCGGCCAGCATCCGGGGATCGTTCCAGGGCACCGCCCAGGCCTTCCAGCAGTCGCTCGCCTCCGAGCCGTTCCTGGTGGCCTTCGCGCTGATCGCGGTCTACATCGTGCTGGGGGTGCTCTACGAGAGCTACGTCCACCCCATCACCATCCTCTCCACCCTCCCCTCCGCGGGCGTGGGCGCGCTGCTGGCGCTGCTGGCCATGCGGACGGACTTCAGCATCATCGCCCTGATCGGGATCATCCTCCTCATCGGCATCGTGAAGAAGAACGCCATCCTGATGATCGACTTCGCCATCGAGGCGGAGCGGGAGGAGGGGCTCTCCACCCGCGACGCCATCTACAAGGCGAGCCTCCTGCGCTTCCGGCCCATCGTCATGACCACCCTGGCGGCGCTGTTCGGCGGGCTGCCGCTGGCCATCGGCCACGGCGCGGGCGCGGAGCTGCGCCAGCCGCTGGGCATCACCATCGTGGGCGGGCTGCTCTTCTCCCAGATGATCACGCTCTTCACCACCCCGGTGGTCTACGTGGCGCTGGACAAGCTCTCGCGCAAGCGGACCCGGCAGGCCGCGCCGGTCATGCAGCCGGCGCCGTAGGGACTTCCTGGGCCTTCTGCAGGCCCTGCGCCACTTCCGGCAGGATGCCCAGCCTCTGGTAGATGGGCCGCAGCTCGCGGCGCAGGGCGGGAAGCTGCATCCCGAAGCGGCCGGCGGCCAGAAGGCAAAGGAGCCCGCCGC
>DATKAG010000403.1:0-30844 GCA_035498355.1 Myxococcales bacterium
TCCATCAGCTTCTTGCGCCGCTCCTCGGGGGTGGGGCTGGCGGCGATGTCGCGCCGGTAGATGATGTTGACGGCGCCCTCTGGTCCCATCACCGCGACCTCGGCGGTGGGCCACGCGAAGTTGAAGTCGGCGCCCATGTGCTTTGAGGCCATGACGTCGTAGGCGCCGCCGTACGCCTTGCGCGTGGCGACGGTGATCTTCGGCACGCTGGCCTCGGTGAACGCGTAGAGCAGCTTGGCCCCGTGGGTGATGATCCCGCTCCACTCCTGGGCGGTGCCCGGCAAGAAGCCCGGCACGTCCACGAAGGTGACCAGGGGGATGTTGAAGGCGTCGCAGGTGCGCACGAAGCGCGCTCCCTTGCGCGAGGCGTCGATGTCCAGCACGCCCGCCAGCACCGAAGGCTGGTTGGCCACCACCCCGATGCTGCGGCCGCCGAGGCGGGCGAAGCCGCAGACGATGTTGCGGGCGAAGTGCTCGTGCACCTCGAGGAAGTGGCGGTCGTCGATCACCGCCCGGATCACTTCCTTCATGTCGTAAGGCTTGTTGGGGTTCTCCGGCACCAGGTTCTTCAGCGCCTCGTCGCGGCGGTCGAGCGGATCGTCGCTCTTCGCCACCGGCGGGTCCTCCAGGTTGTTGGAGGGCAGGAAGGAGAGCAGCTCGCGGAGCACGCGGATGGCGCCCGCCTCGTCCTCGGCGGCGAAATGGGCCACCCCGCTGCGGGCGTTGTGCGTCTGCGCCCCGCCCAGGTCCTCCTTGGTCACCTCCTCGTGGGTGACGGTCTTGATCACGTCGGGGCCGGTGATGAACATGTACGAGGAGCTCTTGGCCATGACGATGAAGTCGGTCATGGCCGGCGAATAGACCGCCCCGCCCGCGCAGGGTCCGAGGATGGCGCTGAGCTGCGGCACCACCCCGCTGCTGGAGACGTTGCGGTAGAAGATCTCCGCGTATCCCGCCAGCGAGACCACCCCTTCCTGGATGCGCGCGCCGCCGGAGTCGTTCAGGCCCACCACCGGGCAGCCGGTGCTCACCGCCAGGTCCATCACCTTGCAGATCTTCTCCGCGTAGGCGCCGCTGAGCGAGCCGCCGAAGACGGTGAAGTCCTGGGCGAAGAGGAAGACCTGGCGCCCTTCCACCGTCCCGTAGCCGGTGACCACGCCGTCGCCCAGGATCTTCTTCTGCGACATCCCGAAGTCGTCCGCCCGGTGGGTCTTGAACTTGTCCAGCTCGATGAAGCTGCCGGGATCGAGCAAGAGCTCGATGCGCTCGCGGGCGGTGAGCTTGCCCTCCTGGTGCTGCTTCTCGATCCGCTCCGCCCCCCCGCCCAGCTCGGCCTGCGCGTCCAGCGCGGCCAGCTTCTCGCGCGCGGGCAGATCGGCGAGGCGCTCCTGCCGCTGCGCCGAGGACAACCCGCCGGACGGCTCCGGCTGCACCGTCTTGGTCTGTTCGCCCATGCCGCGGGCAACCTACTCTGAGCGGCGGGCGCTGAACAGTGCTCCTTTGCCTCAGGCCGGGCAGTGCGTCCGCTCGTGCGCGAGCAGCCAGCGCTTGCGCTCCTCGCCCCAGGCGTAGCCCGAGAGCTTGCCGCCCTTGGCGATCACCCGATGGCAGGGGATGGCCACCCCGACGGGATTGGCGGCGTTCGCCGCGCCGATGGCCCGGGGATGCGTCCCCAGCGCCCGGGCCAGCTCGCCGTAGGTGCGCGTCTGGCCGGCGGGGATGGCGAGGAGCGCCGCCCAGACGCGCTTCTGGAAGGGCGTGCCCGCGGCATCGAGGGCGATGCCGTCGAGCGCCCGCAGGTCGCCCGCGAAGTACGCGCGCACGCGCTCGCCCAGCCCGGTGGGCCCCGGGGTGCCCGCAAACGGCTGGTCGAAGCGGAGGCCGCAGAGGGCGCCATCGCGCACGGCCAGGTGGACGGGGCCGATCGTGGTCTCGACGGTCTCGGTGGTCAGCATCGTTTCGCTCCTTCAGGAGAGCCAGACGGCGGCGGCCGCGTAGCCCCGCCAGGGACGCCATTTCTCCGCGCGCTCGGCCAGCTCGCGCGGGGAGAGGGCCAGCGCCCGCAAGAGGCCCAGGTCCGCGGCGGGGAAAGCGTCGGGCTCGCCCAGGGCGCGCAGGGCGATCACCTGCGCCGTCCAGTCGCCGATGCCCGGCAGCGCGCACAGCGCTGAAGCGGCGGATTCGAGATCCTGCGAGCCGTCGAGGCGGATCCTGCCTTCCACGACGCCGCGGGCCAACTCGCGGATGGCGCCGGCCCGCGCTCCGGGCATGCCGGTCAGTTCCGTCTCCGCAAGCTGCGCCGGGGAAGGGAAGCCGCCGAAACGCTCGATCAGCGCGACGGCCATGGAGCGGGCGCGGGCGACGGAGATCTGCTGCCCGAGGATGGCGCGCACCGCCATCTCGAACGGATCCCAGGCGCCGGGGATGCGCACGCCCGGCCTGAGGAAGGGCCGGAGAGACGCGTCCCCTTTCAGGTGCTCGATGATGGGGCGGGGATCGGCGCGCAGATCGAACACGCGCTGGACCCGGGCGGCGATCTCCAGCGCGCGCGGCGCCAGCGGGGCGGGCATGCGCGCTTCCAGATGGGCAGGCCCGTCGCGCCGCACCTCCAGCCAGCCCTCGGGGAGCCTGCGCCGCCAGGCGCCGTCGCCCGCCTCCTCCAGCCCGGGCAGGGCGCGGGCGGAGAAGAAAGCGCAGAGGGCCTCGAAGTCGAGGGGCGGGTGGAAGGGAAGGCGCAGCAAGAGCTCCGCGCCGCCGTCCGCCGGCCGCGAGCGGAGCTGCGAGGGCGTCCGCCCGAACCCGCGCCGCACCGCCTCGTTGAAGCGGCGCAGGCTCTGGAACCCCGCCGCGTGCGCCACGTCGATCATCCGCAGCGAGGAGGTTTCCAGGAGCTGCCGCGCCAGGTGCAGGCGCCGCGTGCGCAGAACCTCGGCAGGCGTGGCGCCCAGGTGCCGGGCGAAGAGCCGGCGCAGGTGCCGGTCGGTGACGCCCAGGCGATCGGGCAGCCCGGCCGCGTCGCCCGACTCCTCCAGGAGGCGCAGCGCGCGGGAGAGCGTGGCGCCCGTCCCGGCCTGCGCCGGAGATCCGGGCGTCGCGTCGGGCCGGCAGCGGCGGCAAGCGCGGAAGCCGGCCTTCTGCGCCGCCGCGGCGGAGGGGAAGATGAGGACGTTCTCCCGCCGCGGGGTCCGGGCCGGACAGCCGGGCCGGCAGTAGATGCGGGTGGTGCGGACGCCGAGGAAGAAGCGGCCGGCGAAGCGGGCGTCCCGCCCCTCGATCGCCCGGTAGCAAGCCTCGGTATCCATGCCGTCTTGATAGCAGGGCTGCCGGGCCGCGTCTGGACGCGGGCGGACCTGGATGTGTTCCGCGGTTCCCCGCCGCCTCCCGGCTTGCCCTGTGGTGGGAAGAGGATTTCCCAGGAAATCAGCGCCCGATGCCTTCGCCGGGCGGCCAGCGCCGCGCGCCCGCTGGCACGCCAGGTGCTCCGCAGCAGCCGGGGGAGTCCCGTCATGCGCCCGAGCTTTCATCTGACCTTCGGTTTGGCGGTGGTTTGCGCACTGGCGGTGGCTGTGGCGTGCGGGGGAGCGCAAGGCGGCACGGGAGGCGGTGTCTCGGATGCGGGCTCCGGCTCGGGCGGCGGAAGCGTCGACGCCGGCGGCACCGATTCGGGCACCCCGGACGCCGGACCGACGGACGGCGGGAGCGCGGATGCCGGGACGCCCGACGGTGGAGCGCCGGATGCGGGGGGCGCCGGGGGAGGGACCGATGGCGGAAGCGACGCCGGCACGGACGGAGGCGTCGCGGTAGTCCCGCCCGATCTCGGGCCCGATTGGAAGTTCTACGCGACCGCCGACGGACTGCCGCCCGGCAACGTGTTCGGCGTCTCGGCCGACGAGGGCGGAAACGTGTACGTCGCCGGGGGCACGGTTGGCTTGCTCGTCCAGCGCGGTGGTTCGGGCCCGTTCACGGCCTACGGGATCGCCGACGGTCTCCACCCCTACGGTTATCTCAACGGCGACATCGCGGCGGCCCTGGGAAAGCCGAACGGATCGCCGTCCGATCCCAATCCGAGTCTCCAGAGCACGCCCGTGATCTCGGTCGCCGGCGGGCCGGCCGGAACGGCCTTCGTCGGCTATCAGGGGAAGGGGCGGGACATCTGGGATCAGGATCCCGATCCGGCCCGGGACTGCGAGAACGAGTGGGATCGGATCCAGACCGATCACGCCGCGATGGATCCCTCCATCTACAAGAGCGGCGACGCCGACAAGGTCTCGCTGGCGGGGAACGGGATCTCCGTCGTCCACTACGACATCTTCAGCGGCCCCGGCGTCGTCGCTGCGGAGCCCGCCGGCCGGGAAAAGCTCTGCAAGGTGTGGCGGATCGTCTACCAGCACGGCACGAACCTGGTCTGGTTCGGCGCCAACCATGGCTTCGCGCTGGGAAAGGCCGATTTCGCCGGAAACCCGACCTGCAACGGCCAGCTTTCCTGCGCCGGCGTGCTCGAGCATGTGCACCCCGCGTTCAACGACTCGACGGGCCGGTTCGTCACCCAGGACTACTGGGGCATCGCCATCGACCCGCTCTCCCAGGGCGGGCTCCACGACGTCTGGTTCGGCGGCCTGGCGCGGACGACGCGGTACCGGTACGGCGAGACCGGCGGCAACTACTTCACCGCGGAGACCATGACCGAGGACTATTCGAGCCGGGGCAACATCAACGATCCGGCGAACGCGGCCGCCAAAGCCGCCTGGCAGAACCGCATCGACGTCTGGCCCGACGCGGTCGGGGAATATGACGCCGCCGGGAACCCGACGTACCCGACGCCGGCCCAGGTCAACGCGGGCCTCGACCTGGTGCGCGGCATCGCCACGGATCCGGTGGACAACAGCGTCTACATCGCTTCCGGCCAGTTCGGGATCCGGCACCTCGATCGCGACGGGAACTTCATCGAGGACTTCACCACCCACAGCGCGATCAAGGCCCTGTTCGCGAACAACGTGAGCGCGCTCGCCATCGATCCGGACGGCAGCCTGTGGGTCGGCTACCGGTACGTCGGGGGCATCTCGCGCATCCAGAAGAACGGCGGGGTCCAGCACTACGCGGCCGTGCTCGGCTCGCTCACCAACAGCCCGGTCTTCGACATCCAGATCGTGCCAGGCACGCCGCGCAGGGTGATGGTCGCCTTCCAGAGCGGTGCCGTCGGCATCTACCAGGGGAACTGAGGCGATGCGCTGGGGGGTGGTGGCGGGCGCCACGGCGGCCATCGCGGGCGTCGCCGTCGACACCTGGCCGCACGCGGACAAAGCCGGGAACACCTTCTTCGACGTCTGGTTCGGCGGCTTCGCCCGCACCACCCGCTTCCGCTTCGGCGAGACGCTGGGCGATGACTGGAAGGCGCAGCCCCTTACCGAGCTCCATTCCAGCCCGGGCCACGACGCGGCGAACATCGCCGACGACCCGGCGGCCCAGGCCGCCTGCTGGAACCGGATGGACATCTGGCCCGACCCGGTGGGCGAGCGCCGGGACCCGGCGCACGGCAACTGGCTCTCCTCCGACCCGGACTTCAACGACAAGAGCCAGTGGGTGTTCGACAACGTCTCCGGCATCGCCGTCCTCGACAGCGGGGGGGCCTTCATCGGCTCCTCCACCAACGGCTTGCGCATCGTGGACCACGACGGCCGCTTCCGCGCGGACGCCACCGCGGCGCTGCCCAGCAAGCAGGTGGGCGCGGTGGCGAAGGACCCCACGGACGAGAGCATCTGGATCGGCTACCGCAACGGCGCCGGCCTCACTCGCCTGAAGCAGGACGGCACTGTGATGCTCTACGGGAGCGCGGCGCTGGGGTCGCGGTCGAACAGCCCGGTCTGGGACATCCAGGTGCAGCCGGCCTCCGCGCCCGGCGCGCGCCGCCGGATCGTGGTCGCCTTCCGCAACGGGGCTGTGGGCGTCTACGAGGTGGAGTGAAGGGTCATCGGAGCGGCAGCCGGATCGCGACCTCGATGCCGTTCCCCTGCCCGGGAGAGCCGGTGACGGTGAGCGGGCCGGCGTTGCGCAGAAGCTCGCCGTAGACCGCGCGCCCGGCGTAGACGCCAGCGGCCAGCCCCCCGCGCAGGGCGTCCAGGGCGGTCATGCCGGCGAGGGCGGCATCGAGGCGGCCCAGGTCCACCATCGCCTCCAGGGCGGGCGCCGTCGACTCGCCTCCGCCGAAGACCGGCGTGATGCGCAGGGCGCGGCCCAAAGAATGAGCATCCGAAAGGCTCCGGATGTCGATGGCGTCGAGCCGCTCCTCGACGTGATCGGCGGTGGCCAGTTCCTGCTGGGGAGGAGCGCCGAGCCGTTCCAGCACCTTGGCCACCGCCGCCGGCCCTTGCTCGGCCAGCCCGGCGCGCACGCAGGCGATCCCCTTCGCGCAGCCGAATGGCGCCCGGCCCGCGAGCAGGGGCGTCCTGGCGGTGACCAGGCCGCGCGCCAGGATCCCGATGCCGCTGGCGTCGACGGAGAGCACGGCGGCGCGCAGAGGGTCCTCCAGCCGCGCCCAGAACCAGACCGGTCCCCGCGCGCGAGGGGCCAGTTCCCGGGGAAGAGGAACGCTCCGGCCCATCCCCGCGAACAGAGCCTGCGCCTCCTTGCCGGACGCGGTGAAGAGCTTTCCTCCAGAAACGCGCCCCAGCCGCTTCTTGTCCTCCGCGAGCCAGCCCGCGAGCATCTTGCGGGCGGCCTTCACGTCTCGCACCGGCGCCACCAGGCCCATCGCCTGGTGGGAGAAGAGCAGGAGTCGCGCGCCCCGGGACGACAGCCCCCAGCCGGGCCCTTCCGCGAGCAGATCCACCCCCACCCGATCCTTCAGAAGGGCGCCCATGGGCTGGGGCGCCAGCGACGGCGCCCACGTGCCGGCCCTCTCCAGCAAAGCCCGCAGGCCCGAGGTCTGCTCGATGGAGAGCACGGCGTCCGCGGAGGCTGGCAGGAGCACCGAGAGGGCCAGGAGCGCGAGCAAGCCGGCCGCTACTGCGGGAGCTGCGTTCCGGCGCGCTGGGCGGCGAGGGTGAGCATCTCCGCCTTCTCCCGCGCCCTTCGCGCCATCGCCCGGCGCATGTAGCCGTAGCCCAGCACCAGGGCGGCGAAGAGTGGGGAGAGCGCGGCGGCCACCGTCCAGCCGGAATGGGAGGCGAGGAATCCCCAGATCGATCGGGCCGCGGGAGTGAAGAAGTCGCCGTACCAGAAGAGGGCCCAGACGCAGCCGCAGAGGGCGAAGGCGAAGGCGTTCGCCAGAAGGAAGAACATCACCCCGCGCTTGCGGGGAACGGGCAGGACGTATTGCCTGGGCTCGGCCACGGCGGCGGAGCCTAACGGCGCCGCCTCGCCTCAGTCAACGACGCTCGAGCAGCCGCAGAGCCGGTCGTGCAGGGTCCGCCCCCGGGAGTCGAAGAGCGCCACGGCGAAGCCGAAGAGGCCGGGGGTGGCCAGCGCCACCGCCAGAAGGGCCCGGACCAGCGCCCGGCCCGGGCCGGGGCTTCCTCCCCGCAGCGCCTGCAGCCGTTGCCCGGTGACGGCCATTCCCGGCGTGCGGCCGCAGAGGCCGATGAAGCTCCAGGACCAGGCGACCGCCAGCGCTCCCGCGAGCGCCACCCAGAGAAGGCCCCCGGAGTCGAGCGCCCCGGCGAAGTCCTGGCCCGACATCCGGGAAGCCGCGAGCACGTATCCGGCGAGCAGCGAGGCCAAAAGCGCCAGATCGACGCCCCAGCCGAGGAGCAGCCGCGCCGGGCCCGGTGAGCGGCGCCGCGCCTGCGGCGCGGGAGCCGGCAGGGGCGGCGAGGAGTCGAAGTCGAGCGCCACCGGCGCCACCGGCGGCTCGGAGATGGGCATCGCCACCGGCGCGGGCGGTCCGGAATCGAATCCCTGCTGCATGCGAGCGAACCCTACGGCGCTGTCGCCACCGGTCAACAAAACGTCGGCCCGCTTGTTTGGGGAGGGGAACGGCGCTATGCAGCGCGCGCCCCCCGGAAGAGGAGCGGTCCATGGCCACGCGGATGGAGAAGGACACCTTCGGCCCCATCGAGGTTCCCGCCGAGCGCCTCTGGGGAGCGCAGACCCAGCGGTCCCTGACCAACTTCAGGATCAGCACCGAGAAGATGCCGCCGGCGCTGATCAAGGCGCTGGCCCAGGTGAAGCGCGCGGCGGCACAGGTCAACCTGGACCTGAAGGTCCTCGACCCGAAGAAGGGCAAGGCGATCATCGAGGCGGCCGACGAGGTGATCGCCGGCAAGCACGAGGGCGAGTTCCCCCTCGCCGTCTGGCAGACAGGCTCGGGCACGCAGACCAACATGAACATGAACGAGGTGCTGGCGAACCGGGCCAGCGAGATCCTCGGCGGCCGCCGCGGCGAGGAGCGCCTGGTCCATCCCAACGACGACGTGAACAAGGGCCAGTCGTCGAACGACGTCTACCCCACCGCCATGCACGTGGCCGCCGCCCCGGCGGTGGTCGACCATCTCATCCCGGCGGTGCGGCAGCTCCGCGACACCCTGGCGCGCAAGGCGGAGGAGTTCCGGGACATCGTCAAGATCGGCCGCACCCACCTGCAGGACGCCACCCCGCTCACCCTGGGGCAGGAGATGAGCGGCTGGGTGGCCCAGCTCGACCACGGCCTGCGCCACGTGGAGAGCGCGCTCCCCCACCTGCGCGAGCTGGCGGTGGGCGGCACCGCGGTGGGCACCGGGCTGAACGCGCACCCGGAGTTCGCCGACCGGGTGGCGAAGGAGATCTCCCGCCTCACCGGCCATCCCTTCACCTCGGCGCCCAACAAGTTCGAGGCCCTGGCCTCGCACGACGCCCTGGTCTTCGCCCACGGGGCGCTGAAGACGCTGGCGGTCTCGCTGATGAAGATCGCCAACGACGTCCGCTGGCTGGCCTCCGGACCCCGCTGCGGGATCGGCGAGCTGAAGATCCCGGAGAACGAGCCGGGCAGCTCCATCATGCCCGGCAAGGTGAATCCCACCCAGAGCGAGGCGATGACCATGCTCTGCGCCCAGGTGCTGGGCAACGACGTGGCGGTCAACCTGGGCGGGGCGATGGGCAACTTCGAGCTCAACGTCTTCAAGCCGCTCATCGTCCACGACTTCCTGCAGTCGGTGCGCCTGCTGGCCGACGGGTGCAAGAGCTTCAACGACAACTGCGCGGCCGGCATCGAGCCGGACCGGGAGCGGATCGGCAAGTTGATGCGCGAGTCCTTGATGCTGGTGACCGCCCTCAACCCGCACATCGGCTACGACAAGGCGGCGAAGATCGCCAAGACGGCGCACAAGGAAGGGACCACGCTCAAGGAGGCGGCGGTCAAGCTGGGCTTCCTCACCTCCGACCAGTTCGACCAGTGGGTCCGGCCGGAGGAGATGGTGGGGCCGAAGAAGTAGTCAGGGGTTGAGCAAGGTCATCTGCCAGGGCGACTGCGGCGAGGCGCGGGTGTAGAGCTCGCGCTCGTGCAGGCGGCCGGGGCGGTTCCACCAGAACTCCACCGCCAGGGGCGCCACCCGGTAGCCCGACCAGTGAGGTGGGCGCGGTACTTCCTTGCCCTGGTACTTCGTCTCCAACGCGGCGAAGCGCTTCTCCAGCTCCTCCCGCGAGCGCAAGGGCGCGCTCTGCTCGGACGCCCAGGCGCCCAGCTGGGAGAGGCGCGGCCGGGTGGCGAAGTAGTCGTCCGCCTCCGCATCCGCGACCCGCACGGCGGATCCTTCGAAGCGGACCTGCGACTCGAGCTGCGGCCACCAGAAGGTGAGGGCCACCTTCGCTTGGGCGGCGATCTCCTTGCCCTTGCGCGAGAGCGTGTTGGTGTAGAAGACCAGCCCCCGCTCGTCGATTCCCTTGAGCAGGACGATCCGCCCCGACGGCTTCCCCTCCGCGCCGACGGTGGAGAGGGTCATGCCGGTGGGCTCGGCGATGGCGGGCGTCGCCCTGGCCCGCTGGAGAAGCTCGACGAAGCGCGCGATCGGATCCATTGCAGTCGCCCTTCTACCACGCGAATGCTAATCACCTGCCGTGGAGAAGCTCCTCGCCCGACTCGAGCGCCGGCTGGGACGGCATGCGCCGGAAGGGATCATCCTCTGGATGGTGGGACTCTCCGGCGCCCTGCACATCCTGGTGTTCGCCCGTCCGGATCTGGCCCACCTGCTCTGGCTCGACCCCCGGGCCGTCCTCCAGGGGGAGGTGTGGCGGGTGGTCACCTTCCTCTTCGCGCCCACCGGCCCCGTCTCCGGCTCGGGGCTGATCTGGGTGGCGCTCTGGCTCTGGTTCCTGAACACCATGGGCAGCGCCCTGGAGGCGCAGTGGGGAAGCTTCCGCTTCGACCTCTTCCTCCTGATCGGGGCGCTGGGGACGCTGGCGGCGGGCTTCCTGGTAGGTCCGGTCACCGGGCGGTACATCTCCGAGGCGCTGCTGCTCGCCTTCGCCGCCGAGTTTCCCGACTACGAGATCCTGCTCATCATCCTGCCGATCAAGGTGAAATACCTGGGCCTGCTCAGCGCCGTCCTGATGATCTGGGACCTGATCGGGGGCGATTTCGCCACCCGGGCCGCCGTGGCCGTCGCCGCCGCGGACGTCCTCCTCTTCTGCGGGGGGACCCTGCGGGCCCGTCTACGCGGGGCGGGCGGGGTGCGGCGAAGAGCCGCGCCGCCCTTCTCTCCCGAGCCGCGCAAGGCCCGGGTCTGCGCCAAGTGCGGCAGGAGCAACGCCGACGACCCCAAGCTGGAGTTTCGCGTCTGCGACTGCCAGGAGCGCTGCCACGGCAAGCTCACCGAGTACTGCATCGAGCACGCGCGGAAGCATTGAAAGCGTGTTCGCGCCTTCGCGCGAACACGCAGAAAGAGCATAGGACGGCGCGGCGGCGCCTCCTAGCAGAATGGCCAGCGTGGCCGCCAGCCCGCGCTGGTGAAGCGGATCTGCGTCTGCGTGGGCATCCCCAGCACCATCAGGTGCAGCACGCCGGCGGCGTAGCGCAGGGCGGCGAGGGGCTCGAGCGACCCGGCCCACAGCTCGTGCATGTCCAGGCGGGCGGTGGGGCCGGTGGCAAAGAACCGGGCGTCGGAGGCATCGCGCCAGGGGGGCGGAGCCAATGTTCCCGCGCAGACCTGCTCGTCCGGCTTGATGGTGAGCGAGAGCGGCTTGGCGATGTTCTCCTGGGCGCGCGCCAGCGGGGCGCCAAGGACGAATGCGAGGGCGAACGCCTGGAGATAGCGAGGCATGGGAGCCTCCTCGGATCGCAGCCGACTCCTTCGCCGGCCCCGTGTCAATAACCCCCCGGACCCTCCGTCGCCTTCATCCCAGCTCGCCGTTGACGTGCAGGGCCACCGCGAGGGCGGCCAGCCCGGCGGTCTCGCTCCGCAGCACCAGCGGGCCGAGGGCCACGCCGAGGAGCCCCGCCTCGATCGCGCGCTCCCGCTCCCCGGCGGAGAAGCCTCCTTCGGGCCCGGCGGCGAGCAGGAGGCGCGGCGCTCCGCGCGCGGCGTCGCCCAGCTTCAGCTCCCGCTCCCCGGGATCGAGCAGCAGGCCGCGCCGCTCCGGGTCCTCGCGAAGCAGGGCGAACACGGCCTCCCAGGAGCAGGGCTCGTCCACCGCGGGCACGTCGGCGCGTCCGCTTTGCCGGGCGGCTTCCTGGGCGATGCGGCGCCAGCGGGCAGCCCGCGATCCGGCGCGCTTCTCCTCGAGGCGCACCACCGAGCGCTCTGCGGCCAGGGGCACGATCCGCGACACCCCCAGCTCCGTCGCCTTTTGCACCACCAGGTCCATCTTCTCGCCCTTGGCCAGCGCCTGCACCAGCACCAGGTCCACGCGCCTGGGCGGCGAAGGCAACGCGGCGCCGATCTCCAGCCCGAAAGGCGCGAGCACCGCCTGGAAGCGCCCGCCCCGGCCGTCGAACACCTCCAGCGCCTCTCCCGGCCGCAGGCGCAGGACGGTCAGGAGGTGTTGCGATTGGCCCTCGGTCAGCTTCACCCGGGGGGCGGTGGCGAGCTGCTCCGGCGGCAGGTAGAGGCGGCGCATGCCGCTCATCGCCCGGGAGCGGAAGAGGGACGGGACAGCTCCACCCGCAGCCAGCCCTCGCGCTCCTTGCGCCCGGCGGGCCGCAAGCCCTGCCTGGCGTAGGCCTTCTCCGCCGCATCGCCCTGGGCCGGAAGAAGGCCCGACAGCACCAGCCGTCCGCCGGGAGCGAGCTTGCCGGCGAGCGCGGGGGCCAGCTCCTCGAGGGTGTTGAGGAGGATGTTGGCGATCACCATCGCGAACCGGCCCTCGACTTCCGCCGGGTCGGCCGTCAGCTTCCACTCCACGCCGGAGATCCCGTTGAGCGCGGCCCCTTGGCGGGCGGCAAGGAGGGCCACCGGATCGTCGTCCGTTCCCACCACCCGTCCCGCCCCCAGCTTCTTCGCCAGAAGAGCGATGACTCCGCTCCCCGTCCCCACGTCGAGGACGTCCGCCCCGGGCGCCTGCTGGAGCAGCTCGTCGCAGCGCTCCAGGCAGAGCGCGGTGGTGGGGTGGCTGCCGGTCCCGAACGCCATCCCCGGATCGATGGCCACCGCCACCCCGGTCGCCGTCGGCGTTTCCCAGGGCGGATGAACCCAGGACCTGGGACCGGCACGGAGCGTCCGGTGGTGCTTGCGCCAGGTGACGCTCCAATCCTGCTCGGGGATCTCCAGCGGCGCCTCGGCCCCGAGGAGCCGGGCCGACCGCTCCGCCGCCGCGCGATCGCCGAAATGCGCGATGGCCCTTCCCTGGCCCTCCGGCAGCGCGGGCGTCCCCGGCATCAGCGGCATGCCGGGCTCCTGCAGCTCGACGCCCAGCGCTCCGCCCTCGAACAGCTCGGCGGCGAGGATCTCCAGGCGCTCGAGGGGCGCGAGCAGGACCAGCGCCCAGCTCACCGCGGCGGTTCCCCGGGGAGCGCCGCGGCCGGCGCGACCAGGGCCACCACCTCGCGCTTGGGAGCGAGCACCCGCTGCGCCGCCGCCAGCACGTCGTCAGCCCGCACGGCGCCGATCCGCTCCGCGTAGTGCGAGGAGGCATCCGCCCCCAGCCCGTAGCACTCGTCGAAGGCGTAGACCGCCGCCCGGGCCGAGTTGCGCTGCAGGGAGATGGCGTGCGTCCCGATCAGGTGCATGCGGGCGCGCTCCAGCTCGGCGGTGGAGATGGGGTCCTCGCGCACCCGGCGCAGCTCGTTGCGGATCCCCTCCAGCGCCTCCTTCACCTTCTCCGGCCCGCAGCCGATGTAGACGGCGAAGTACCCGGGGTCCACCCCTTCCATGGAGAAGCTGGTCACGCTGTACGCCAGGCTGCGCTTGTCGCGCAGCTCCACGAACAGCCGCCCGCCCTGCCCGGCGAGCACGGCGGAGAGCACCTCCAGGGGCCAGCGCACCTCGTCCACCAGCCGGGCCCCGGGGAAGCCCACCACCAGGTGCGCTTGCGCCTTCTCCAGGGCGCGGGTCGCGAAGCGGGGCGCCTCGAGAGGATCCTCCTGCGGCGGGGCGATCAGGGGCCTGGAAACGGCCGTGCCGTCCAGCCTGCTGCGGACCAGCCGGCGCACCTCCTCCGGGTCCACGTCGCCCACCACCGAGAGGGTGACGGAGCCCGCCGGATACTTCTCCGCCCTGTAGCGGTCGAGCAGCGACGGCTCCAGCGCCGCCACGCTGCTCTCGGTCCCCAGGTTGTCGAAGCGGTAGGGATGCTTGCGGTAGAGCGTCTCGGAGAAGAGGAGGAAGGCGACCCCCGCGGGATTGTCGTCGCGCGAGCGCAGCTCGTCGATCTGCAGGGTGCGCTCCCGCCGCACCTCCTCGGGGGCGAAGGCGGGGGCGGAGAGGGCCTCGGCGAACACCTCGAACCCTTCCGCCAGGTGCCGGGAGAGGAACTCGGAGCGCAGGCCGAAGCTGTTGCGGCCGGCGTTGCCCCCGATGGAGCCGCCCATCGCCTCCAGCTCCCGCACCAGGCGCTCGGGTCCGCGGGAGCGGGTGCCCTTGGACACCAGCCGCGCCAGGAGCACGCTGATGCCCGCGTTGGAGGCGTCCTCCAGGCGCAGCCCCCCCTGCCAGGCTGCGCGGAAGGCCACCAGGGGAACGGCGCGCTCCTGCTTGATGAGCAGGGTCCCGCCCCCGGGCAGCTCCTCGCGCAAGAGGGGGCCGGTGGTGGCCGGGTCGGCGAAGCGCACCGGCGCGCGCTTCTCCGGCGGCGCGGAGGAGGCGGGGCCCCGCGCCGCTCGCGCCGCGGCAGCCTCGTGGAGGAGGCCGTTCAGCTCCTCCTCGCCGGGCCCGTCGCGGTCGGGCAACAGGGCGGCCAGGACCGCCGTGGAGGGATCGATCCACCGCTCGGCCGCCTCCCGCAGGCGCGCCGGGGTGAGCTGGGCCACCTGGTCCAGGTAGCGCCGCTCGTACTCGATGCCGCCCGCGCTCGACTGGTAGAAGCCGAGCTTGCGCGCCTGTCCCTGCACCGTCTCGCGCTGGTAGACGGCGTCGCTCTCCAGCAGCCGGCAGGCGACGGACAGCTCCTCGGCCGTCACCTCCTCGCGCCGCAAGCGGTAGGTCTGGGCCAGCGCCTCGCGCACCGCCTCGCGCGCGGTGCTGGGCTGCAGGGTGAGGCCGACGATGGTCAGCCCGGGGTCCACCGGCGTGTAGCAGCTGGCCTGCACCTCGGTGCAGAGCAGCCGGTCGCGCTTCAGCGCCCGGTGCAGCCGCGAGGCCTCCCCGTGGCCGAGCACGATGGCCAGCGCGTCCAGCGCCGCCACGTCGTCGTGCACCAGGGGCGGGGAAGGCCAGGCGATGGAGAGGTAGCCCTCCTTGAGCGGCTCCTTGCGCAGCCGCGCGGAAGGCTCCTCCCGGCGCGGCTCCGGCGAGCGGGGAGGCGCGGGGTCGAAGGAGCCGGCGGGCCAGGCGAAGAGCCGCTGGGAAAGGCCCACCGCCGCGGCCTCCTCCACGTCGCCCACCACGATCACCACCGCGTTCTCCGGCCGGTACCAGCGCCGGTAGAAGCGGAGGATCCCCTCGCGGGTGAAGCTGCGCACGCTCTCTTCCGTGCCGATCACCGGCCGCCCGTACGGATGTCGCGAATAGGCGAGGCCGAAGAGCTCGCGCGAGAGCTTGCGGGTGGGCGAGTCCTGGGTGCGCTTGATCTCCTCGCACACCACCTCGATCTCCCGCTGCAGCTCACCGGGATCGAAGGCGGCATTGCTCACCGCGTCCCCCAGCACGTCCATCCCCTCGGCGAAGAAGCGGGAGGCCAGCACCAGGTGGTAGACGGTCTGGTCGAAGCTGGTCCAGGCGTTGATCTCCCCGCCGCAGCACTCCACGGCGCGGGCGATCTCCCCCGGCCCCCGCCGGGCGGTGCCCTTGAAGAGCATGTGCTCGTGCAGGTGCGCCAGGCCCGCCTCGGAGGGCTCCTCGTCGGCGCTCCCCACCCGCATCCACACCTGGATGGCGACCACGGGCGCGGCGTGGTTCTCCTCGACCAGCAGGGTCAAGCCGTTGGGCAGGGTATGTCTCACCCCGCAGAACCTAGCAGCGCGGCGCTCCCCGCGCTGCCCCTTTCACGGCGGACGCCGCGAATCCCGCTTCCTACAAGTCTGCCGGCCGCAGCGTGCTGCGCCCGTTCTCCTTGGCGCGCGACACCGCCTTCTCCACCGTGGCGCGGACGTGCTCGGACAGCGCGGAGATGAACTCGTCCGAGGTGCGCATCTCCTTCTCCCGGATGAGATCGCGCACCTTGCTCTGCACGATCAGGAGCCCCGGATCCTTCTTCGCCTCGGTGTTCTCGGCCATGGCGCGGTGCTCTAACAGACGCACCGCTTGCTTTCAACGCGCCCCCGGGCGCAAGAACCGCTGGGCGGCAGGAAAGTCGGGGGGCGGGGGCGCCTCGATCAGCAGATCTCCGCCCGCAGGATGTCGCAGGCCGAGGGACCTGGCGTGGAGCATGGGGCGGGGAAAGTCGTGCCGCGCCCCGCTGGGAAGGGTGAGGAGGGCCTTCCCCCCGTGCTGCCGGTCGCCCAGGAGCGGGCTGCCCAGCGAGGCCAGGTGGATGCGGACCTGGTGTGTCCTCCCCGTCTCGGGCAGGGCCTCGACCAGGGCCGCTCCCGGGTACCGCTCGACCACCCGCCAGCGGGTGCGCGCCGGGCGCCCGCCGATGGCGGCGTCGACCGACCCCTCGTCGGAGGCCGGGGCGGGCGCGACCAGCGCCAGGTAGCGCTTGCGCACCAGGTGTTCGCGAAACTGGTGGAGGAGCGCCGCCTGCGCCTTGCGGGTGCGGGCCAGCGCCGTCACCCCGCTCGTGCCCCGGTCCAGCCGGTGGACGAGGAGGGCCTGGGTCTGCTTCTCGCCCATCTCCCGGAGCAGGGCGCTGCACAGGGCGGGCAGCGCCGGACTTCCGGCCAGGTCCTCCTGGGCGGCGATCCCCGGCGGCTTGTCCACCGCCAGGAGGACCTCGTCCAGGTGCAGGATCCGCTCGCGGGTGAGGGCGGCCTCCTCCGGGACGGCCAGCGCCACCTCCACCCGGTCGCCGGAGCGCACCTCCGCGAGCGGCTCGCGGGCGCGCCGGCCGCGGAGGAACGCGCCGCCCCGGTCGATGGCCGCCCGGGCCGTCTCCTCGGAGACGCCGCCCCGCCGGAGCAGGAGGCCCAGCAGCGGCTCGTCGCGGTCGGCGACCAGCCGCAGCCGCGCCGGAAGCCGCTTCACCCCTTTTCCACCACCCGGACGGGGAACTTGCTCAGCGCCGAGCAGACCATCCCCTGCGGGCCCCCGATCAGGTCGTGGAAGACGCCGCGGGGAGCGAGCGCCACCGCGCCGGGCCCGAGCGGGATGCGCAGCTCGTTCCCGGCCGCCACCGTCTCCAGCACCAGCTCCCCCGATCCCTGCACGCAGAGAAAGGCCCGGTCGGCGTCCGGGTTCTTCTTCCACCCCGTCTTCTGCCCGGCCTTGAGGTAGAGCCCGTCCACCAGCAGCTGGTCGGTCTTCACCGCGTGCAGCACGTTGGGCTTGTCGTCCGAGTAGCGGGCGTCGCTGATGAGATTCACGCTCTGCACGGCGCTCCTAGAATCTGGCGGGCGCGGGCGTGGGCGCCTTGGTGAAGAGGAACTTGCTGATCCCCCAGCCCACCACCACGAAGATCGTCGCCCACAGCCAGGCCAGGTCGCTGCCGTACACGGTGGGGAAGTGGTTGGAGACCATGAAGAGGATGAGGGGAATGGACATGTACGTGTTGTGCTTGCTGCGCAGGCCCGCCAGGGCGGGGACGGCGGGGTCGGGCGCCGGGCCGGTGCCCTTCACGCCGGCGATGATCCTCCGCTGGTTGGGCCAGATCCGCATCCAGACGTTGGCGGCCATGATGGTGCCGAAGAGGGCGCCGCTGTAGATGAAGACCGCGCGGCCGCCCATGAAGAAGTGGAAGATGAAGGCCACCACCGCGAAGAGGACGAGGGAGACGATGCCTCCGGTGGTCTCGTTCTTCATGCCCTTCCAGAGCACGTCGTAGATGAAGAAGCAGACCAGCACGATCAGCACGCCCAGGCCGCCCGAGGCGTAGCTGGACATGTTCTCCTTGCCCATGGCGTTGCCCGCCCAGTAGACGACCCAGAGCAGGAGGATGCCGGTCACCCAGGTGTAGGCCGCGCCCCAGCGGAACCAGTAGAGGGCGCGGGGCATCAGTTCGGGGATCACCTTCTTCTTCGAGTCCGCGTCGTAGGTCTTCGCCAGCTGCGAGTTGACGAAGTTGAAGAACCAGAGATGGCCGATCCACATCACGCCCGCGAGCACGTGGATCCAGCGGAAGATGAGATTGAGCCATTCGCTGACAGTCGAGTCCATCCACCCTCCCTCGGAACGATTTCGGCGCGCACACTACCGTCCGCCATGCGCCCCGTCGAGCGCGATCCGGCGGAGAGGACGCCTGGTTGGCAGCCGGCGCCCCCGGCGCGAACGGGGCGCGATGCGCATCTTGCCGCCCATGAAACGGTATGAAGCGAAGCAGTTCCCCAGGTTGAAAGGGCTGTCCGGAATCTCCGACGGGCTCCTCCAGGACCACGTCAAGCTGTACGAGGGCTACGTAAAGAACGTGAACGAGCTCACCGCCCAGCTGGAGGGCCTGCACAAGGAGGGAAAGGCGAAGGGGGCCAACCCGGCCTTCGCGGAGCTGACCCGCCGGCTGGGTTACGAGTACGGCGGCATGGTGCTGCACGAGCTGTACTTCGGGAACCTCCAGCCGGAGCCGGATCCGGTGAACCGCTCGGGCCCGCTGGCCCAGGCGGTGGCGCAGGCGTTCGGCAGCTTCGAGGCCTGGCTGGAGGACTTCAAGGCCATCGCCGGCATGCGGGGAGTGGGCTGGGCCATCGCCTACCAGGACCCCCAGAACCGGACCATCTCCAACCACTGGATCACGCTGCACAACGACGGCCATCCCCCGGGGTTCCGGCCCATCGTGGTGATGGACGCCTGGGAGCACGCCTTCGTCCCCGACTACAAGGCCACCGAGCGGGCGAAGTACATCGAGGCGTACTTCCGGAACCTCGACTGGCGGGCTTGCGAGGCGCGGCTGATCAAGTAGAAGAGCCTGGTGCCGCGACCGGGGCGTGTTGATACCTGCGAACGCGGATTGCCGGGCCGCGCCGGACGGCCTCGTCGCTGCGCTGCTCAGCGCAGGGTCCACTACGCTTCCGCTGCTCGCTCCTCGGGCACCCCTCTCGCCAGAGCGCTCCCCGTTCTCGGTACGATCACCACGCCCCGGTCGAGGCACTAGTGCTGCGCGAGCTGGCGGAGCTCCGGGAGGACGCGGCGCAGCTCGCCGCGGGCCTTTCGCGGGCGCGCTACCGGCGTGCGGCGGGCTTGCCCGCCGAGGAGACGTTCGCGGCCCTCCTCGAGGCGCACGCGCTCGCCGCCGGCCCGGACGGGGTGGCCCAGGCGCGCGAGGCGCTGGGCAACGCGCGCGGCGAGGATCCGAAAAGGCCGGGCCGCATCGCCAGGCTGGCGACGCTGCTCGACTTCCTCGCCCGCGTCCGGGCGCTGGCCCTGGAGCCGGCCGCCGCGCAGGAGCTGTTCGATGTTCCCCAGCGGCGCCTGGTGCGGCCGCCGGGCGACGAGGGCCTGCACGGGGCGCTGCCCGCCGTGAGCGTGGCCCGCGAGCTGGCCCGGGCGCGTTCCCGCGAGCGGCGGGCGGAGCTGGAGGCGGCGCTGGCCTCCGCGCTGCAGCCCGCGGATGGGGCGCGCAGCGCGGCCTGGGATGCGGCGCTGGCCGCGCAGTCCGAAGCGGGGCTTCTGCCACCGCCCGGGACCGCGCCC
Source organism: Myxococcales bacterium (assembly GCA_035498355.1). Taxonomy (GTDB): domain Bacteria; phylum Myxococcota; class Myxococcia; order Myxococcales; family 40CM-4-68-19; genus 40CM-4-68-19. Next base: position 19,281 of record DATKAG010000403.1, read on the forward strand.
TGGGCGGAGGGGCTCCTCTCCCGGACGGAGGCGATCTTCGAGGACCTGGGGCGCTGGGTCCTGGAGCGCAACACGGGCGCCCGGCCAGGGCAAGCCGCGCGCCACGACGTCCTCCATCTCCTGCACGCGCCCCGCTGCGCTCCGGCGTTCCTCGCCGGCGAGCTGGAGCGGACCGTGCGCCGCTGGGCCGCGATGCTGCCCCTCGATCTTTCGGCGGTGAAGCTGGACGGCGAGGACCGGCCGCTCAAGTGGCCGGGAGCGATCGCCGAGCCGCTGGATCCGCCGTTCCAGGCGGCCATCACCTTCTTGCCGGCGGAAGGACCGCGCGCGCTGGAGGATCTGCTGGCGGCGCTGGGCGTCGCTTTCCTGAGACTGGGCCCTCCCGCGGACGCGCCCCCGGAGGATCTCTGGCTGGGGGACCGCGCGGTGCGCGAGGCCAGCGCCGCGCTGCTCTCGGGCCTGGTGCGCGATCCGGGGTGGCTGCGCCGCTGCGCGGGGATCGAGCTGGCCCGCGACGACGAGCGCGCCATCGCCGTCGCCGCCGTGGTCCGCGCCCGTGTCGACGCCGCGCGCGCTCTCGCCTCCCTGCAGGCGCGCGACTCGGGCCTGGGAGCGCGGGCGGCTGCCGCCCACCGCGATCTCTACGCCAAGGCCACCGGCGCGGACCTTCCTGCCGGCCTCTCCCTCTGCGGCCTCGATCCCTGGGCGGACGCGCTGGCGCGGCTGCAGGGAAGGGCGCTGGCAGCCCGCGCGGCGGCCTTCCTCCGCGAGCGCTACGACGAGGACTGGTGGCGCAATCCGCGCAGCACCCAGTCCCTTCAAGGGCTTTGGGCCCGGGGGGGCCGGCCCACATGTACGGAGCTGTGGGCGGAGATGGGCGGGGAGCCCGGAATCGATCCGCTGGTGTTAGAATTTTGCGGGCAGAACAGGTAAAAGAAGGGTTCCTGCCGGAGCGCAGGAGGGGGGATACCGGGTGGATTTTGCCAACCCTGCAGGGGCCTGCCCGCGGGCCGGCCCGCAGGCGTCTAATCCGGAGTGGAGCTCTTGATCCGCTGGGGCGCGATCTCGCCGCCGCTCGACGAGAGCTGGCCGGTCCGGTACCGCTTCGAGTCGCTGGCGGCCCTGCAGCGCCACATCCACCTGGGCTCGGGCTTCTTCCTCCCGGACGCCGCCCTCCCCGGCGGCCCCGGGTCGCGGGTGATCGTGGAGATCTCCGTGCCCGAGACGGCCGACCACCCGCTCCTCCACGGCCGGGTGCGCGAGCGGCTGCACGACGGCATCTGGCTGGACGTCCCCGCCGCCCGGCAAGCCGCGCGCTGGATGCCCGCGCCGCAGGGCCCGCGGCGGCGCCACCGCCGCCTCGCCTGCGAGCTGTTCGTCGAGGTGCAGCCGCGGGGCGGCGAGGCCTGGCTCTGCCGTGCGCTCGATCTCAGCGAGCGCGGGCTGCGCATCGCCACCGGGCTGGAAACCGGCATCCGGGGCGACGAGGTGGTCGTCACCCTCCTCTCCTCCGAGGGCCGGCTGCCTCCGGCGCAGCTTCCCGGCCGCGTGGTCTGGGCCGCCTCCCGCGAGACCGGCATCGAGCTGCTCGATCGCACGCCCCAGCTCGACTCGCTGATCGAGGCCGCCTCCGGGCGCTGGGACCTGGTGCAGGAGCTGGAGCACGCCCGCGAGTGCGCCTGCGCTCAGCGCGACCTGGCCGGCGGCCAGCGCCACCCGTAGAGCCGGCTGTAGTGCCACCACTCGCTGGGATTGACGCGAAAGCCGGCCGCGTACATCGCCGCCTTCAGCGCCTCGCGGTGCTCCTTCGCCGGACCGTCTGGCAGCGGCGCCTCGGCGGCCGCCCGGGGGCCGAAGGCGTCGAACGCGGTGGGCATGGGCAGGCGCGCCCCCGCCGGATCGGCCAGCTCGAGATCGACGGCCACGCCCCGCTCGTGCAGGCTGCCGCGCGAGGGATCGGCCACGGCGCCGGGCTGGGGATGCGCCTTCCACAGCGCCTTCTGCGCTTCTTCCGATCGGGTGCAGTCGCGCGCCACCAGGCGGTAGCCCTGCTTGCGCAGGGCGGCGGCGGCAAGGGCCAGCCGCTCGGCCACGCTCCGGCGCAAGAGGCACTTCGCGTCCTTCGGGTAGAGCGCGCGGCCCGCGAGATTGTCCGGGCTGGCGTAGGCGAGGTCGACGATCAGCCCCGGCACCAGAAGGGCGGCATCGACCAGGGGATCTTCCTCGTCCTTCACCGCGGGCAGCCGCTGCGGCCCCCAGGTCTGGGCCGCGATCGCGAGCGCCAGGACCGCGATCACTTCAGGCGTCGCAAAGCCCGGATGATCTTGTCCTTTTCCTTCGTGCGCACGGGGGCGGCGGGGCCCGGGGAAGCCCGGGCCGCGAGCTTCTCCTTCAGCTCGATCTCCAGCGCCAGAAGCTCCGCGCGCGTCTCCGGATTGTCCTGGCCGCGCCTGGGCAGAGGCTGGCGATGGTCCAGCGAGGTCCCCGACCGCATGCGCACCGTCTTCTCCTCGCGCGCGCTGAGGCGGCTGGCGGCGGCGCGCAGGAGCTCCCGGACTTCGGTGCTGGTGATGGTGGTGGGGGAAGACTTGTTCGTCATTTTCGCGATCACCTCTCCGGGACGCGTCGTCGCCTTCTGCAACCTACGCCCGGGCCTCTGGAGATCAATTTTTCTGCGGAAACGCGCGGCTACGCGCGCACAGGAACACGGGATTCGCGCCAGATCAACCTTTTGGCGCGGATGTGTGCAGGTCTCAGGAAAGAGCCTGCTTTCCCGCAGGGAGGACGAGCCCGGAAAAACGCGCTGCGGCAGGGCCGGAGAAGGGGGTCATTTCTGCGGCGCCGCTTCCTCTTCGTCGTCCTCGTCCGGCTCCCCGGCCTGCGGGCCTGCGGCGGGACCCTTGCCCAAAAAGCGCAGCGGATCCTTCACCGCGTGCGGCACGCTGGTCTCCGGCTCCGCCTGCGGAGCCTTGAGCAAGAGGCTCTTTCCCACGCTGGAAGTGGTGAGCACGGAGTGGAGAGCGAGCTCGGCGTTCGGCCCCTGCCCTCCGCCGCCCACCTTGAAGCGGCCGGTGAGATCGCAGCCCAGCGGCGCCGCCGTCTCCGCGTCGATCACCACCGTCCCGCGCGCCGAGGCGGGCTCCTCCTTCTCCCACAGCTCCAGCCGGCGGGCGGTGTCGTTGTCGACGCGGTTCTCCGGGTACTTCACCGGAGGAAGATCGTCCTGCGTCTTCCCCTCCGGGCGGGCGCCGAAGCCGACCACGGTGTAGCGGACCACCTTCCGTCCCTCCAGCGTGGCTTCGCCGGCGTTCCGCAGCTTCAGGCCCCGGGCCAGGCGGTCGAAGGTGGCGAGACCGGAGAGCGCCTGCTCGCGCACGCGGTCGGGCTCGGTGCGATCGCTGCGGCGCTTGTGGAACGCGCCGTAGAGGCTCTTGACGAACACCTCGCCCTTCACCGCCACCATCTCGAATCCCTGGTTGTGGTCGTTCACCAGCCGCAGGGAGAAATCGTCGCCGCCCGCGTCCAGCAGCGTGGCCTCCTCGGAGAGCGAGACCTCCGAGCCGCCGTCGGGCAGGCCCGGCCCCCGGAACCAGGCGAACTGCACCCGCTGCTGCGCCTTGTGCGTCCCCAGGCGCTGGTCGATCTCCTTGCGCCGCATGTGCAGGATGCGCCGGGCCAGCTCCGGATCGTCGGCCAGCCGCCGGGCGTCCAGCGCCTCCTTCGCCTCGGGCAGCGTGCCCACCGGCTGCTCGGGGGAGAAGATCCGCGCTCGCGCCGCCTCGTCCTCGCTGCGCTTGCAGCCGGCGAAGAGGAGCAGGGCGAGGAGGAGCGCGCGGCGCATGAGCGGGAAAACTTAGAATGCCTCGTTCGGGGGAGCTAGCAGAATCGCGCCGCGGCGGCGAAACGCGATCGCGATCGTGGTCGTTGACCTGATCGTGGTCGTCGACGTCAACGGGATCTCCTACCCCCACAACATCCGCGCGATCGCCACCGAGGCGCTCAGCCCGGTGAAGTCGGCCAGCAGGCCCGCGGCCAGCGCGTGGCGGTAGCGGACGATGCCCACCGATCCGCAGTAGACCGAGAGCACGTAGAAGGTGGTCTCGGTCGAGCCCTGGAGGATCGATCCCAGCTTGCCGGCGTAGGAGTCGGGCCCCAGGCCCGGGGTGGCGAAGATGTTCCCCAGGAGGCCCAAAGAGCCGGAGCCGGAGAGCGGGCGGACCAGCGCCATGGGGAGCACCTCGGTGGGAAGGCCGAGTGGCCCGGTGAACGGAGCCAGCACCTTGGCCAGCGCGTCCATCGCCCCGGCGCCGCGGAAGGCGCCCACCGCGGCGAGGATGGCCACCAGGAAGGGGATGATGCGCACCGCGACGGTGAAGCCCTCCTTCGCGCCCTCCACGAAGGCCTCGTAGACCTTCACTCCCTTCACCCAGCCGTAGAGGGGAATCCCCACCAGCAGGACGATGAGGATCCAGCTGGAGGCGATCTCGATCGCGTGCTTCACTTCCACACCCGCTCGAGCAGCTTGGCGGCGACGATGGCGACGGTGAGCGCGCAGCAGGTGGAGGCGAGGGTGGGGAGGAGGATGCCCGCGGGATCGCTGGAGTGGGCCGAGGCGCGCAGCGCGATCACCGTGGTGGGCACGAGCTGCAGCGACGCGGTGTTGATGGCGAGGAAGAGCGCCTGCGCGTTGCTGGCGCTGCCCGGCGTGGGGTTCAGCTTCTCCAGCTCCTCCATCGCCTTGATGCCCAACGGAGTGGCCGCGTTCCCCAGGCCCATCATGTTGGCGGCGATGTTGAGGAGCATGGCGGAGATGGCCGGATGGCCGTCGGGCACGCCTGGAAAGAGCGGGCGGAAGACGGGCCGGGCCGCGCGCGCGAGCTTCTCCACCAGCCCGGCTTTCTCGGCGATGCGCATCAGCCCCAGCCAGAGCGCCATCACGCCGATCAGCCCGATGGCCAGGGTCACGCCGGAGGCGGCGCCGTCGAACGCGCCCTGGCCCACGGCCTTCACGTCGCCGCGGACGGCGCCGGCGATCGCCGCCGCCACCAGCAGCAGGACGAAGACGAGGTTCATGTCCGCATTCAACGCGCGGCCGGGCAGTTTGCAAAGGTTTCGTTCCTTGACCCCGTGGCGCGGCGCGTGCTACTCGCGCGCGTCCCTTGCGCATTTCCCGGGAGTGGACTGGATGCACCGCTCGCTCTTCCTCGCCGCTCTCCTCCTCCTCGCCGGAGGCGGCGTCCTCGCCCAGACCGCGCCGGAGCAAGCCCCTCCCGCGGGCGCCCCCAAGCCCGCTCCGCCCGCAACTTCGCCCACCGCCGCTCCCGCGACCCGCCCCGCCGATCAGGAGGAGTTCCGCCGCCAGGTGATGGAGGAGGTCCGCCGCGAGCTGCAGAAGATGAAGGACGAGGTGAAGCAGGAGACGGCCTGGGTGGAGCACGATTCCAAGGCCCGGGTGCAGGACAGCGAGGCGGTGGAGTCGCTCAAGCAGCGGGTGAACCTCTTCCAGCCCCACGGCTACCTGCGCATGCGCGGCGAGTTCTTCTACGACATGCAGATGGAGCGCGGCACCGACCCGGCCGGCTTCTACCTCTTCCCCGGCCCCTTCATCGGCACCGGGGGGAACAAGAGCCAGTCCGACGCGAACTTCCGCTTCCGCTTCGAGCCCACCCTTCAAGTCAGCGAAGACCTGGCCATCTACTTCCAGGCGGACATGATGGACAACGTGCTCCTGGGCTCGAGCCCGGCCACCGACGTCTATCTCGATCCCTTCACCCCGCTGAGCGCGCTGGCCTCGGGCCGCGCCTCCAGCGTGGTCAACGTCAAGCGCATCTGGGGCCGGGTGAACACCCAGCTGGGCGAGCTGGTCTTCGGGCGCATGGGCTACCACTGGGGCCTGGGCATCCTGCACAACGACGGCAACTGCCTGGACTGCGACTTCGGCGACACCTACGACCGGGTGGCCTTCTCCCCCAAGGAGTTCAAGGGCCACCGCTTCTCGGTGATGTTCGACATCCTCGACAAGGGCGCCTTCACCACCGGCGAGAAGGGCGAGTTGGGGCGCAGTGTCGATCTCGACACCCTCGACGACGGCTACCGCATCGCCCTGGAGATCAGCCATCTCGACAGCCCCGAGGAGATGCGCCGCAAGCTGGAAGCGAACCAGTGGGTGATCAACTACGGCCTGTTGGGCGACTACCGCACCCAGGCCTGGGACACCCCCGTCGGCGTCGACGACGGCACCGGCAGCCTGCGCTCGCACGTGGTGCAGCGCGGGGCCAAGCTCTACCAGCCGGACGCCTTCCTCTCCCTGAAGAAGAAGAAGTGGCGGCTGGACGCCGAGATCGCCTTCACCTTCGGGAACGTCGCCACCCACCAGGCCATCGACTTCGACATCAACTCGGTCACCGCCGACCAGGCGGAGCTGCTCCGCCGGGGCGTGGACTTCTTCCAGGTGGGCGGCGCCCTGCAGACCGACATCGCCATGCTCTCCGCCGATGCCCTCCTCTTCGGCCTGGAGTACGGCGCGGCCTCGGGCGACAAGGGGGCCTTCGGCTTCGGCGCGCGCCCCTGGCGCAACGGCTCGGGCAACCTGCAGCCGGCGGCGCCCGGGCAGCAGGTGACGCGGGCGGCGGGCCCGGGCGACATCGACGGCAGCCACCTCGACTACTCCACGCCCAGCGGCGGGCACTACCGGATCAACAACTTCACCTTCAACCGCTCCTTCAACGTGGACATGATCCTCTTCCGCAACATCATCACCACGGTGACCGGAGCCTGGTACCTGAAACCCTCGGTGCGCTACCGCCCCACCGGCCGCAAGACCGGCGGGGGAGACGACACCGGGTTCGAGCTGATGCTGGCGGCCATCTACTCCCAGGCCTGGTACCCGGAGAACACCCCCGGGCTGGCCCGCCCCCTGGGGCTGGAGTTCAACCTGGGCATCACCTACGACACTTCCGACCGGTTCCACGCCGGGCTGGCCTACGGCATGCTGATCCCCTTCGACGGCCTGCGCAACCTCGGCAATCCCCTCAACAACACCCCGGCCTCCAGCCCGTCGCTGGCGCATGCCGTGCGCATGATCCTCGCCATCCCCTTCTGAGCGGAGCTGGAGCGCATGTCGCGCCTGGTTCGCGCGCTGATCGTCCTCGCCACTTCCACGCTGGTCGTCTGCGGCGTCAAAGGGCCTCCCCGGCCTCCCCCGGCGGAGGCGCCTGACGCCGGCCCCGCGGACGGGGGAGCGAAATGAACCACTTCCAGCGGCGCCGCGGCGAGCTCTGCTGCGAGGAGGTGCCCCTCTCCGAGCTGGCGGCGGAGGTGGGGACGCCCGCCTACGTCTACTCCCGGGCCACGCTCCTGCGGCACCTGCGCGTCTTCCGCTCGGCCCTGCGCGGGCTGGACTTCCTCGCCTGCTACGCGGTGAAGGCAGCGCCCAACCTGGCCCTGCTGGCGCTCCTCGCCCGGGAGGGGTCGGGCTTCGACATCGTCTCCGGCGGCGAGCTCTTCCGCGTGCTGCAGGCCGGCGCGGATCCGGAGAAGGTCGTCTTCTCCGGGGTGGGCAAGCGGACCGAGGAGATGGACGACGCGCTCCAGGCGGGGATCCTCCAGTTCAACTGCGAGAGCGAGGAGGAGCTGGAGCAACTCTCCGCGGCGGCGGTGCGGAAGAAGCGGGTGGCGAAGGTGGCGCTGCGGGTGAATCCCGAGGTGGACGCCCGCACGCACCCGCACATCGCCACCGCCCTCTCCACCAGCAAGTTCGGCATCCCCGCCGCCCGGGTGCGCAAGGCGTACCGGCTGGCGGCCTCGCTTCCCGGCATCCGGGTTGTGGGGGTCGCCTGCCACATCGGCTCGCAGATCGCCTCGGTGAAGCCCTTCGTGGAAGCGGCGGGGAAGATGCGCGCCCTGGTCCTGCGGCTGCGCGCCGACGGCCACCGGATCTCCCTGCTCGACATGGGCGGCGGCCTGGGCGTGCCCTACGGCGACGGGCCCGAGCCCGCCTCCCCCCGCAGGTACGGCGAGGCGCTGGTGCGCGCGCTGCGGGGGCTGGACGTGAAGGTGCTGGTGGAGCCCGGGCGCCTTCTGGTGGCGAACGCCGGCGTGCTCCTTTCCCGGGTGCTGCTGCGCAAGCAGGGGTACGCCGGCCGCCGGTTCGTGGTGATCGACGCGGGGATGAACGACCTGATCCGGCCGGCCCTCTACCAGGCCCACCACGACCTGGAGGCGGTGGCCCGGCCGCGCAAGGGGAGCGAGGTGGTGGACGTGGTGGGCCCGGTCTGCGAGAGCGCCGACGTGCTGGCCTCCCGGCGCCGCCTGCCCCCGCTATCTGCCGGAGATCTGGTGGTGCTCCGCACCGCGGGGGCCTACGGGATGGCCATGGCCTCCCAGTACAACGCCCGCCCCCGTCCGGCCGAAGTCCTGGTGGACGGGCGGTCGTGGCGCATCATCCGGGCCCGCGAGAGTTATAAAGACCTGATCCGCGGCGAGTCGCCGTGAGGGAGCGAGCCATGAGCAGCAGGCTGCGCGGTTCCATGGTGGCGCTGGTCACGCCCTTTCGCGGGGGCGCGGTGGACGAGCCCGCGCTGCGCGCGCTGGCGCGCTGGCAGATCGAGAAGGGCACCGACGGGCTGGTGCCGTGCGGGACCACCGGCGAGGGCGCCACGCTCTCGGGGGAGGAACTGTTCCGGGTGGTCCGGGCCTGCGTGGAGGAGGCGAAGGGCAAGGTGCCGGTGATCGCCGGCGTGGGCAGCAACGACACCCGCCGCACCATCGAGAACACGCAGCGGGCCAGGGAGGCGGGCGCCGACTACGCGCTGGTGGTCACGCCCTACTACAACAAGCCCACCCCGGAAGGGCTCTACCGCCACTTCGAGGCGGTGGCCCGGCAGGGCGGCCTGCCGGTGGTGATGTACAACGTCCCCAGCCGCACCTCCCTGGACATGCTCCCCGAGACGGTGGCCCGCTGCGCCGGCCTCCCCGGGGTGGTGGCCATCAAGGAGGCGAGCGGGAACGTGGTGCGGGTGGCCGAGATCCTCGCCGCCGGCGTGCCCGACGACTTCGCCATCCTCGCCGGCGACGACATGTTCACCCTCCCCACCCTGGCCTCGGGCGGGCAGGGGGTGATCAGCGTGGTGGCGAACGTGGCGCCCGGCGACCTGGCCGGCCTCTGCGACGCCTTCTTCGCCGGGGACCTGGCCAGGGCGCAGAAGGCGCAGACGAGGTTCGCCCCGCTGGTGAAGGCGATGTTCTGCGAGACCAACCCGCTCCCGGTGAAGCACGCGCTCTTCCGCATGGGCCGGATCGCTCCCGAGCTGCGCCTTCCTCTGGTCCCCATCTCCGAGGGGGGGGCGGCGAAGGTGGAGGCGGCGCTGCGCGCGTACGGCGGTCTTTTGTGATCCGCGCGGCGGTGGCCGGCGCGGCCGGAAGGATGGGCTCGCGCATCCTCGCCGCCCTGCGCGAGGAGAAGGACTTCGCCATCACCGGCGCCTTCGAGCGGCCGGACAGCGATCAGGTGGGGCGCGAGGCCTGCGGCGTCCCCATCGCCGCGGGTATCGAGGGGGCGCTTTCCCAGGGGACGGAGGTGGTGATCGACTTCACCGCCCCCGCGGCCTCGCTGCAGAACGCCAGGGTCTGCGCCGCCCGCGGGGTGGCCCTGGTGATCGGCACCACCGGCTTCTCCGCCGGGCAGAAGGACGAGCTGCGCGCGGCCGCCAGGAAGATCCCGCTCCTGCTCGCCCCCAACATGAGCATCGGGGTGAACGTCCTCTTCCGGCTGGTGGCCGAGGCGGCGCGCGCGCTGGGGCCCGCCTTCGAGGTGGAGATCGTCGAGATGCACCACCGGATGAAGCGCGACGCCCCCAGCGGCACCGCCCTGCGCCTGGCCGAGGTGGCGGCGGAGGCGCTGGGCCTTCCCGGAAAGGAGGCCTTCGTCTGCCAGCGCCAGGGCGAGACCGGCGAGCGCAAGAGCGGCACCATCGGCGTCCAGGCGCTGCGCGGCGGCGACGTGGTGGGGGACCACACCGTTTATTTCCTCGCGGATGGCGAGCGGCTGGAGTTGACCCACCGGGCCGCCAGCCGCGACAACTTCGCCCGCGGCGCGCTCCGGGCTGCGCGCTGGCTCGCGGGACGCAAGCCCGGCTTCTACGGCATGCACGACGTGCTCGGGTTCGGACCATGACGCAGATCGCGCGGTTCCTGGGGAAGGACGGGGAGATCCTCGAAGGGGTGGTGGCGGGCGACGAGCTGGAGGAGATCTCCGGCCTCGATGCCATGCTGCGCGGCGGCCGCCGGCTGGGCGGCAAGCGCAAGCTGAAGGAGGTGCAGCTCCTCCCCTGGGGGATGGGGCGCAAGATCGTGGGCATCGGGAAGAACTACGTGGACCACGCCAAGGAGCTGGCCAGCGAGGTCCCGCGCGAGCCCCTATTGCTGATGAAGCCGACCAGCGGGCTGATCGGGCACGGCCAGCCCATCATCCTCCCCCCGCAGTCGGTCTCCCGGGAGGTGCACCACGAGTCGGAGCTGGCGGTGGTGATCGGCAAGCGCCTGCGCCGGGCCTCGGAAGCGGAGTGCGCCAAGGCGGTGGCCGGCGTCACCTGCCTGAACGACGTCACCGCCCGTGACATCCAGCGGGCGGAAGGGCAGTGGACGCGGGCCAAGGGCTTCGACACCTTCTGCCCGGTGGGCCCCTGGGTGACCGTGGGCCTGGACTGGTCGGATCTGCGCGTGCAGTGCCGGGTGAACGGGACGGTGAAGCAGGACGGCCGCACCCGCGACCAGGTCTTTCCCGTGCCCCGGCTGCTGGCCTTCATCTGCGCCGGGATGACGCTGGAGCCGGGCGACGTGGTCACCACCGGCACCCCCGCCGGGGTGGGGCCCATCCGGGCCGGCGATACGGTGGAGGTGGAGGTTGAGGGCGTAGGGGTGCTGCGCAACGAGGTGCGCGCCGAGTGAACCCGCTGCTGGTACGGCTCGCCGGCTACCTCCAGGAGCAGGCCAACGCCCAGCGCGAGGCTGCCCTCCGCTCGGGCAAGCCCGTGTACGACTTCGGCATCGGTGACCCGCGCGAGCCCACGCCGGAGTTCATCCGCAAGGCGCTGCGCGAGGCCATCCCCGAGGTCTCGCAGTACCCCTCCATCGCCGGGACGGCGGCGCTGCGCAAGGCGGTGGCCGGCTATCTCTCCCGGCGCTTCGGGCTCTCCCTCGATCCCGAGCGGGAGATCCTCCCCTGCGCCGGGGCCAAGGAGGCCCTCTTCCACCTTCCCCTCTGCGCCGTCAGCCCCGACCGGCCGCTCTGTTTCTACCCGGACCCGGCCTACCCGGTGTACGAGCGGGCCATCCTCTTCGCCGGCGCCACCCCTCGCACCTATCCCTTGCGCGCCGATCGGGCCTTCCTCCCCGACCTGGACGCCATCCCCGCATCCGAGCTGCGCCGAACCAGCCTGTGGTTCGACTGCTACCCGCACAATCCCACCGGGGCGGGAGCGCCGCGCGCCCACCACGAGAAGCTCTTGCGGCTGGCGGCCGAGCACGGCTTCCTGGTGGTCTGCGACGAGCCCTACGTCGACCTC